>CAXTDH010000116.1:0-8123 GCA_964242405.1 uncultured Rhizobacter sp.
TTGCTGCCAAGCCGCTGACCGCGCTCCAGAGCCGCTGCCAGTAGACGATGATCACCGCAAGGATCGCACCGGTCTGGATCGCGATGTCGAACACCTTCGACTTGTCGTCCGTCATGCCCAGCAGCGCGCCGGTGAGGATCAGGTGGCCGGTGCTGGAGACCGGCAGGAATTCCGTCAGGCCTTCCACGATGCCCATGATGGTGGCCTTGACGAGCAGGATGAGATCCAAGCGGGGGCTCCGGAGTCGATTGACCGACGATCTTAGCGAGCCGTGCCGCGCTGCCCCAGCCAATAGAATCCTGCGCGCCCTCCTCCCTCACTCGCGACGCCAATGAACATCGAACAAGCCCGCTTCAACATGATCGAGCAGCAGATCCGCCCCTGGGATGTGCTCGACACCGGCGTGCTCGAACTGCTGGCCGTGGTCAAGCGCGAGGATTTCGTTCCGCCGGCCTACCAGGCGCTCGCCTTCGTCGACACCGAGGTGCCGTTGCCGGGTGGCCAGTGCATGTTGCCGCCCCGGGTCGAGGCCAGGATCCTGCAGGAGCTCGATGTCCGCAAGCACGAGCGGGTGCTCGAGATCGGCACCGGTTCGGGCTACATGGCGGCGTTGCTGGCGCACAAGGCGCAGCAGGTGATCACGCTCGAGGCCTTGCCGGAGCTGGCCGCCTTCGCTGTGGCGAACCTGAAACGGGCCGGTGTGATGAACGCCGTCGTTCGCCAGGCCGACGGTTCGGGCGGCCTGGCGGCGGAGGCGCCTTTCGATGTGATCGTGCTGTCGGGTTCGGTGGCGGAGGTGCCGAGTCGGCTGGTGACGCAGCTCAAGCCGGGCGGCCGCCTGACGGCGATCGTCGGCGAGCAGCCGGTGATGCGGGCGGTGTTGATCCGGCGCGGCCCGGGTGACGGCGTCGAGCGCACGGTTCTCTTCGACACGCTCGCGCAGCGCCTCACCGGCTTTGCCGAGCCGACGAAGTTTCACTTCTGACCCCTGGGCAGCTCGACGATCGGCCATGACCCCTGGGCGCCCCGACATCGATTCCGACGAGGCGCTCGCGCAGGATGTCGCAGCCATCGGCCGGATCGAGGCGATTCCGTCGCTGCTCCGCCTGATCTGCCAGAACACCGGCATGGGTTTCGCCGCGGTGGCACGCGTCTCGGATGAAACCTGGATCGCCTGCGCCGTGCACGATGACATCGGTTTCGGGTTGCAGCCCGGCGGTCGGCTCGATGTGCGGACGACGCTGTGCCATGAAGCCCGCGCCGCGTTGGCGCCTATCGTCATTCCGGCCGCCAGTCTCGACCTGAAATACCGCGACCACCCCACACCGCGCATCTACGGCATCGAGAGCTACATCTCGGTGCCGATCGTGCGCGCCGACGGCTCCTACTTCGGCAACCTGTGCGCCATCGATCCCCGGCCCGCGCCGCCGTTGTCCGAGCCCGGCGCCCTGGCCATGTTCAGCGCCTTCGCCCAGTTGATCGCCCTGCAGCTCGACAGCGAAGACCAGCGCGCGGAGGCAGTCGCCGAACTGGTGCTTGCCAAGGCGACCGCCGATCTGCGCGAGCACTTCGTCGCGGTGCTCGGGCACGACCTGCGCAATCCCGTGTCGGCGGTGTCGGCGGCTGCGCAGCTGTTGATTCGTCGTGTCGCCGAGCCCAACGGCGTGAGGCTCGGCCACCGGCTGCTGCGCGTCAGCCAGCGGATGACGGCACTGATCGACGACGTGCTCGATTTCGCCCGCGTCCGGCTCGGCGCCGGGATCGCGACCCGGATGGATGTGGTCGCGGATCTGGGCGCGGCGCTGCGCGACGTGGTGGAAGAACTGCGCCTGGCGAATCCACAGCACCCGCTGATCGAGACGATCGACATCCGGCTGCCGATCCGCTGCGATGTCGGCCGCATCCAGCAATTGCTGTCGAATCTGATCGGCAATGCGTTGAGCCACGGCGCGGCCGATCAGCCGATCTCGATCGAGGCCAAAGCGCTCGACGGCACGCTCGAGCTGGCGGTGGTCAACTTCGGCACGCCGATTCCGGACGCCGACCTCGGCCGGCTGTTCGAGCCGTACTGGCGCCCGGCCGACAGCAAGCCGGGCGGCGGCCTCGGCCTGGGCCTCTATATATGTGCGCAGATCGTCAAGGCGCATGGCGGGGCGATGCGCGTCCGGTCGTCGGCAGAAGAAGGAACGCGCTTCACGGCCAGTTTCCCGATTAGCGAAACGACGTAGCGGCTAGCCTCGCCAGGCGACGGGGCGCCGCATCTGAGACGCACGACCTTGCGTACAGCGCCCTGCGCAGCGAATTGCGTCATGCCCACAACCTCGGAAAGACAACCATGAATTCCAGCAAGCTCTCGACCCTCTCCTTCGCGATGGTGCTCGCCGCCGGCGCGCTTTCGGCTTGCGCCCCGATGTCCGGTTCCGGCTCGGGTTCCAGCGCCATGGCCGGCTCCAGCTCCGCTTCGATGTCGGGCGCCGGCACGGGCATGGCCAACCGGGCGAACCCGATGGTCGGGGGCGCCGCGATGTACCCGACGAAGGACATCGTCGACAACGCCGTCAATTCCAAGGATCACACGACGCTCGTGGCCGCGGTCAAGGCCGCCGGTCTGGTCGACCCCCTGAAGAGCCCCGGCCCGTTCACGGTGTTCGCGCCGACCAACGCCGCCTTCGCCGCCCTGCCCGCCGGCACTGTCGACACCCTGTTGAAGCCCGAGAACAAGCCGGCTCTGACCAAGGTGCTGACCTATCACGTCGTCTCCGGCACCATGGACGCCGCCACGCTCGCCAAGGCGATCGCCGCCGGCGGCGGCAAGGCCACGCTCAAGACCGTCTCGGGCGGCACGCTGACCGCCACCGGCATGGGCGGCATGGTGATGCTGACCGACGAAAGCGGCGGCATGGCGCATGTCACCATCGCCGACGTCTACCAATCCAACGGCGTGATCCACGTCGTCGACAAGGTGCTGCTGCCCAAGTAAGCGGTTTCTCGGGCAAGTGGGGCTGTGCCCCGCTGCTCGATTCCGCGGGGCGGGCACGAAGCGGCCCGCCCCGTGGGCGCTCAGGAGCAGGTGAAGCTGCTGGCCTGGTTCACCTCTCCGGTGCCGCGGTAGGCCGGCCAGGATGGGTATCGGCAGAGCGGCCGGCTCCGCCCGGGCACGCCGGCCGTGTCGAAGACGACCTGCTCCACCGGGGCGACGCCCTTCTCCACCCAATCCTCCAGTGCGGTCACGGAATCCCAGGCGGCGTTGAAGGTGGTGCTGGCGGCATGGTTGTAGCCGGGGATCTCGTAGTACCGCGCGAAGCCGTCGGTGCGCGAGGCACCCATCGCCTGGCGCAGCCGGCTCCAGTACTGTTCGGTCGCGCGGGTGCTGACGAGCTGGTCGGAGGTGCCGTGCGCCATCAGGATCTTGCCGCCGCGGCGCTCGAAGGCCGCCAGGTCGACGCTGTTGGCATCCTGCAGGCCGGCCAGTTCACTGATCCGGGCGGCCCATCGGCCGGGGTGTTCAGGGTCGACCGAGAACGAGTCGTAGCCCGGATCACGGGTCACGAAGTACTTGATCCATTGGTCCCAGAAGGTCGAGCCGTACGGCGGCCCGGCGCTCGGCGCGACCGGCGGCGCAGGCATCGGCCGGGCCGGGGCGACGCTGTTGAACCCGAGGAAGTTGACGACCGCCTGCACGCCGGTGCCCGGGCGACCGAAGTCGGTGCCCCAGGTGTTGAACCCCGGATACTGCGTGTCGCCGTTGGCGAGCGGCTTTTCGAAGTTGATCGGCGTGTCGATGACCTTCAGGGCACGGATCTGCGCGTCCGACAGGCAACCATCGCCGCGCTCGCTGCCGCCTTCGCAGCGCAGTGGCTTGCCGTCGAGAAGTGCCGTCGCGGGGTCGAAGCTCGCGTTGCAGGCCGCCTGGTTGCTGATCAGGCCGTCGACGACGCCGTCCGCACGGTCGCAGGCCTGCATCGCGGCGTCGTACAAGGCCTTGCGCTTGGCGAGGTTCAGGTAAGCGCCGGGCTCGGCCAGCGCCCGGGTGATGCGGCCGAACTGCAGGTCGAGGCTGACGGCGTTGAACGCGGGATAGAGCGCGATCACGCCGTCGAAATCGGTCGGCCACTTTTGCGTGAACACGAGCGCTTCACGGCCGCCGGTCGAGCCGCCCGCGAAGTAGCCGCGGGCGATCGGCTCGGCATAGCGCTTGTCGATCAGCCAGACGGCCGCGTCGCGCGTCTTCTTGAGCGCCTCGTACGCGAAGTTGCGCAGCGCCTCGTCGTTGGCGCCGAAGGCACCCTGGTTGCTCGCGCCTTCGTGGCCCGAATCGCTGGCGAAGACGGCGTAGCCGCGGCCCAGCGGGTTCGGCCGGTCGACCGGGCCGGCCGGGACGTTGCCGGCGACGTTCGGCACACTGCCGTCGTAGCCGCCGCCGCCGAACATCATGGCCCTGTGGTTCCACTGTGCCGGCAAGGCGAGCTGGAAGCGGATCTTCGGCGCAGCGGCGTCGATCGGGTCGATTTCGCCGACCACCTGGCAGTAGTCGCCGAAGGTCTTGGGGGCCGTGCCGCCCGCGACGACGGGCGTGGCCGTGACGACGCGGGCGCCGCGGCTCGGCAGGCCGATCGATGACGCCGGGATTGCCAGGCCCGCCAGTTCGGGGCAGCTCATCGGCGCGGCATGCGGTGGTGGGGCGGAAGCGCAGCCGGCGAGCAGGATGGCCACCAACGCTGTCGCGAAGTGGAGCCCCCTGAACCCGCTGAGCTCGCGCAGCCCAGCGAATGTGCCGAGTCGCCGCGACGGCGAAGCGCGACCTTCGAGGGCGGAAGATCCACCCATGAGCGCGTCGGCCGAAGCCGGGCAAGTGAGCGAGCAGAACGCGGCAAATTGCATCGAGAACCATCTTTCGACAACCAGTGAGGCGCGGATGATGGCAGCAAGCGCGGCGCCTCGGGAGCGCATAAACGCGGAGCCGGCGACGGCGGTCGAGGTGCGAGCAGGCCGGGTCGCCCGCACGCCAGGCTTGCGCGGACCATCGGCCGGCTTGTCGCCTGCGTTCACGGTTTCAGCAAACCGGTCGGCTGGGCCGGGTCGATGCCCGCCGCACTCAGGAGCGAATCGACGAGCGGCGCCTGCAGCTTGTATTTGAGCGCACTGCTCATCACCTGATCCGAAACGCTGCCGACGCCGGCAGCCGGCTCCGCGTTGCCGGCCGACCCGCCGCCCACGCCACCCAACCCGTCGACGTGGATGATCTTGATGTCGCTGATGCGCTCGAGCGGCCGGGCGCTTTCACGAATCACCGCCTCGATCTGGGCGACCGCGGCGAGCCTCCCGCGCAGCGCCATCGCCTCGGGGGAAGCGATGTTCTCGGCCTCGTTCATCGCCCGCCGGCCACGAGCTTCGCTCTCGAGCCGCAGGTCGGCCGACTGGGTGCGCAAGCGCTCGACCTCGGCGTCGGCCTGGGCGAGCAGCTGCAGCGTGCCGGCACGGTGGCTGGCCGCCTCGCGCTCGGTCGTCGCCTGGCCGATGACGGCCATGCCCTTGGCCTCGATGTCACGTGCCGCATTGACCAGCGACAGCGCCTTGTCGCGCTCCGCCCGCTGCAGCTCCCGGGCGGTGACGACGCTCTCCTCGGCGCGCACCGCATCGGCGCGCGACAGCTCGGATTCGGCCAGCGCCTGATTGCGGCGCTTCGAGTGGCCGGCGATCTCGATCTCGGTCTCCTGCTGGGCGATTTCGAGCGCGCGGCGACGCTCCGTCTCGGCGATCTCGATGCTGCGCGAACGGTCGATCTCGACCTCGCGGATCTGCTGCTCGAGCTTGACGCGCTGCTCGCGGATGGTGCGGTCCGAGTCCAGCTTGGCCCGCTCGACGGCCTCGCCGGCGCTCACCTCCGCCACCTGCGACGAGCGCCGCATCTCGGCCGTCTCGACCGTGATCTGCGACTGTTGCTGCGCGCGGCGGATGGCGATCTCGCGCTCCTGCTGCAGCCGGGCGTATTCCTCCTCCTTCTGCAGCTCGAGCATCTGCTGCTCGGCCATCAGGTTCTTGCGCTGGATGGCGACCTGCGAATCGCGTTCGATCTCGTTGCGGCGGCGCCGGCGCTCCTCGATCTCGGCCGTCAGGATCGTCAGGCCGGCGGCATCGAAGGCGTTGTTCGGATTGAAGAATTCACGCGACGCCTGGTCGAGCTTGGAGATCGAGACGCTGTCGATCACGAGGCCGCTGGTGTCGATGCCCGACGCCGCCAGCGCCCGGACGCGGGCCGAGTATTCGCCGCGGTGCTCGTGCAGGTGCTCCATCGTCGCCTCTGCGGCGCCGGTTCGAAGGGCGTCGTTGAAGCGGGCCTCGAGCAGCTGGCGCATCGCCTCGACAGATGCGGTTTTGGTGCCGAGCGAGCGAGCCGCCGCATTGACCGAATCGGCGTCCGCCCGGACGCGCACGTAGAAATCGGCGTCGACGTTCATCCGCAGCCGGTCCTTCGTGATCAAGGCGTTCTGGTCATGATGCGCGAGGCTGATGCGCATGATGTTCATGTTGACCCAGGTCACTTCGTGCAGCACCGGTATCACCAGCGCGCCGCCCGAGATCGCGACCCGCTGGCCGAGGAAGCCGGTGCGGACGAACGCGCGCTCGGTGGTCGAGCGCTGGTAGAGCCTGGACAGCAGCCACCAGAAGACCGCGATCAAGACGATGACGACGACGATCGTCAGCAGGACGAACCCGAAATTCACTTGCATGGCGGTGGCCTGGTGGGGCGCGACGATGGGGCGGGCGCGGGTGATGTCGGCGGAGAGGGCGGTATCGGTGCGCTCGTTTCGGCAGACGTGTGTCCACCGGCCGCGTCTGCCGAAGGGGCGTCGATCAGCAGACGGATGCACTTCATGAACAGCGGCCGGTACTCGGCCGGCAGGCGCTCCAACACCTGCTGCTCGAGCCGCACGTCGCGCGGCATGACGCGGTCGAGCAAGGCGGCGCCGTCCTGCGTCAGGAAGAGCTGGTAGGCGCGCTGGTCACCGCGCGCCGGGATCCGCAGGATCAGCCCCGCGACTTCGAGGCGCCGGGCCATCTCCGCGACGGTGTTGCGGTCCATGAAGAGCCGGTCGGCGAGCGCATGCTGGTTCAGGCCCGGCTGCTGGTAGAGCATGACGAGCGCAGCCTTCTGACGCGGCGTGATCGACTCGTCGGCGAACGCCTGGGCGAACAATTCTTCCGCGGCGAAGTGGGCGCGACGCAGCAGGTGCGAGGCGACGCCCTCGAGCCGGAAGTCGTCGAGGATCTTGCGCGACGCCGGCGAGATGCTGTCACGCGGATCGCCGGTTCCGATTGTTGCCCGTGGCCGGCGACCGGCATTTCCGGCGACGCCGGACTTGGCCGACACGCTCGCCTTGGTATCCGTCACCGTACCGACCTGTCAGGCGCGGCGCACCGCCCGGCATCGCCGGCACGGGAGCGGCACCGAGACACCCGAGGCCGGTACCGAGACACACGACGAATTAGAACGTACACGTCTTTTATTATCCGAACCGGCGACAGCGATCCTTGGCTCGTTTATAGAGGCGATGCACCGACTCGTCAACGCCATTTGGTCGACTGCTGCGTGCAGCCGCGGCCGGTAAATTAATGTGGGGCACGTGCTTGACGGCATTCCGGAGCGTTCCTACACTGCGCTGGAACACACTGCGTATACGGGTTATGTCTGCCGGATGCCAGGGGTGGATCGCCCCGTCGTTTCCCCGGAGGTCGCTTCATGGCTCATGGTCAGATTCTTTCCGGATTCCTGGCGCCGCACCCGCCGCACCTCGTCTATGGCGAGAACCCGGAGCAGAACGAGCCGCGCTCGCAAGGGGGCTGGGAACCGCTGCGCTGGGCGTATGAGCGCGCCAGGGCCAGTCTCGCGGCGTTAAAGCCCGATGTGCTGCTGATCCACACGCCGCACTGGATCACCCAGGTCGGCCATCACTTCCTCGGCGTACGGCAGATGAGCGGCAAGTCGGTCGACCCGATCTTCCCGAACCTGTTCCGGTACCGCTTCTCGCTCGAGGTCGATGTCGATCTGGCCGAAGCCTGCGCCGAGGAAGGCCGCAAGCTCGGGCTGGTGACCAAGATGATGCGCAACCCGAACTTCCGGG
>CAXTDH010000117.1:0-8114 GCA_964242405.1 uncultured Rhizobacter sp.
CAAGGGCTCGAGTGGCGACTCGATCCACCCCGACCAGCACGCGATCGCTTTCGAGCCCGGCCAGCCGAACACGGTCTACATCGGCTGCGACGGCGGGCTCTTTCGCAGTGCCAATCGCGGCGTCAACTGGCTTCACTGCAACAACGGCCTGGTGATCTCCGAGATGGAATACCTGGCGCAGGACTTCGGTTCGGCCAGGTCACTGATCGGCGGCACGCAGGACAACGGCACCGAGCAGTGGAGCGGCTCGGCGACCTGGACGCATGTGGCCGACGGCGACGGCGGCGACTGCGCCATCAACCGCACCAACCCGCTGATCGCCTTTCACACCTACTACGGCATGAGCCCCGAGCGCTCGACGACGGGCGGCGGCTTCGGCAGCTGGACCTCCATCGAGCCGCCGGTGCCGGCCGGCGAAGGCAGCCCCTTTTATCCGCCCTTCGAGTGCAGCGCCAGCGGCGGCGACACCATCGCGATGGGTGGCGATGCGCTCTACGTCTCGCGCGACAACGGCAGCAACTGGGCCCGGCTCGCCTTCCCGTCGGCCGCGCGGTCCACCGCGATGTACATCCCGACTATCGACACGGTGTATGTCGGCGTCGGTGATGGGCGGGTCTTTCGCAGCCAGTGGTCCGGCGCCGGCTGGGGCGCGCTCACGGCCCTGGCGACGCCACGAGCCGCCGCGGCGGTCAGCGACATCAAGGTCGACAGCAACAACCTGCAGCGACTCTGGGCCAGCTACAGCACGCTCGGTGGCGGCCGGGTGTTCCGGTCCGACGACGGCGGCGCCCACTGGACCGACTGCTCGGCCGGCCTTCCCGTGCTGCCGATGACCGCGATCGAGGTGGACAACACGAACGCCAATCGCGTCTGGGTCGCGGCCGACCTGGGCATCTACCAAAGCCTGGACGGCGGGTCGACATGGGCCGACTTCTCGGCCTCACTGCCCAATTGCTTCATCGGCGACCTGCTCTTTCAGCCGCACGCCCGGGTGCTGCGCGCCGGCACGCGCAACCGCGGCGTGTGGGAGATACCGGTGGATGGCTGGATGACGGCGCCGGCGTGCGCGACCCAGTGGGTCGGCACCCTCAACGCGAACGAGAAGAAGACCTGGTTCACCTTCAACTGGCCGGCGCCGTGGCACATGGTGTGGACGGTCATGCCGACGACGCCGTTCGCGGGCGGCGCCCAGCTGACCTGGTCGGTCGCGGTGCAGCGCGCCAATGCGGAGTACGCGACCTACTGGATCACGGTGCAGAACCTGACCGGCACGCCGGTCACGTTCGAAGGGCGTTACGCCATCCTGAGCCGCTATTGAGGAGGACGAACATGTACACCGGAGTTCAGTTCAACGGAAGCCTCGCCGCAAACCAGACCTTGCGTTACTTCACCTTCAACTGGTCGCCCGCATCCCACATCGTCTGGTACATGATGCCGACCACCCCGAACACGAGCGGTGCCGAACTCAACTGGGGCGTGGCGATGCAACGCAGCGACGCGAGCCACGTCACCTACTGGATCACCGTCACGAATTTGACCGCCACGCCGATCACGTTCGAAGGTCGGTACGCGGTACTCAACTGAGGAGCGAGCATGGAAATCACCATCACCATTCGCGACCAGGCCGGCACGAGCGCACCGAAGGTGGAGGTGTCGGGCCCGGGCGTCGATTCGTCATTGGCCGTCGCCGACTCGTTGGCCGGAGACGCAGCTTTTTCGGCCGGGGCCGGCGGTTCGTCGAGCGGAGCCGCGGGTTCGTCGGCCGCTGTCAATGCGGGAGCGGCCCCCGGTTTCCTAGCCGCTAACGATCAAGGTTCGACGCAGGCGGTCTCTGCCGGCTCCGGCCCTTCGACGGCGAACGCCGGCCACGATGTGTCGGCTGGGCCGGCGCCTGTTTTCTGAGATACCAGCGGCGACCGGAGGTCACACGATGCGCATCGCACCAAGATCCATATTTCTGCTCGAAGCCGGCCTGGCAGTCGTCTCCGCCGCGCTGGCACTCCTGAGCACCGTCTGGCCGGACTGGATCGAAGCACTGTTCGAGGTCGAGCCGGACGGGCACGACGGTTCGGTCGAATGGATGATCGTGGCCGGTTTTGCCGTATTCGCCGTGGCTTGCGTCGGGCTGGCGCGCTCGCAATGGCGGCGGGTGCGGGTTTCGGTAACGGCCTGAGCCGCGCCGGGGGCCACCCTGCTGCAGGCGGTACCGGTCACGGCTGGCGCGGGCGTGTCGGTCGGGGTGATCCTCAGCCTCACCGAGCCGCGCCTCGACCTCCACCGGGCCTGACTTCGCCCGGTACCGCAATGGTCGCGTCGGGATGGCGACGACCGAACGGCGGTGACATTCTTCTGTCGTCGACAACGACAAGCGCATCTCCACGCTGAAGTCATCTCAGCTTTTGCTGAATCAGGATAGACCCCGTTGCCGCTCGATGCCAATGGCATGACTTGAGTCGGGGCAGATTCGATTCCCGGATCGAGTTGCCTCGAAGAATGAGTCATCACGTCCGGCTCTTCAGGTATCGACGCCTGTTTCGAATGCCACTGCGTTTTCCGCCTCCCTAATTCCGCTGGTTTCGACTCCCTAACCCAAGGAGTCTGCGCTCTGTACATGTCGGAATAGCTCAGCTAATCTGAGCGTGTCGATGTCTTCATTGCAGTGGCCGAGTCAATACGAATTGCGCAACTGTCGTGAAGCTTATCGACTCTGATTGTCTTTTGGACGGAAGCGCCGTATGACATCTGAAAAGAAAAAGGTCGACGACCTGTCGTCAAATCCCGATGCAAACCGGACTGTCAAGCGAGGAGCGATCCCGACTCCACCCGCGGAGATCGAACGCGCCGAGCCTTTCATTCCGGATCGCAAGGCCCCGCCGCCCCCGCTTTCACCGCCGAAGAAGCCGGGCTGACATCCCCCGTCGCTGCTTTCAGCCTCAACTCTCATCAAATAACCGATCGAGGATCATTTCCATGGCTACTCAACTATTGAAGCGTGGCGCCATTCCGACGCCGAAGCATGAAATCCAGGCCGCCGTTGCGCACAGCCCACTTCTCGGCGCGCCGCTCAACTTCATCGTCGCTCCAAAGAAGTTGTCGATGTGGGGCAACGACAAGCACGGCGACTGCGTGACGGCCGAAGAAGCCTTCGCCAAAGCCTGCCACAACCCCGAGATCTTCATCCCCGAGGCGATGGCTGTCAGCTGGGCAAAGGATCACGGCGTGCTCGAGGGCGCCTACATCACGAAGGTGATGGACATGATGCGCAACGACGGCTTTCCGCTGGCAGCGCACAAGTACGACGACGGCCCCTACTTCTCGGTCAAGTTCGCTGATGCGAACAACCTGCACAGTGCCATCGCACTCGGCCCGGTGAAGATCGGCGTCGCAGCCAATCAACTCGAGGCGGCCCATCACAAGTATGGCGGGCAGGGCTGGTTCGGTGTCGGCTTCAAGCACGACTCGGCCGAAGACCATTGCGTGTCGCTTTGCGGCTACGGAACCATCGCCTGGCTCGCGCAGCAGCTGCATCTGCATGTGCCGGCGGGTATCGACGGCAGCAAGCCCGGCTACGCCCTCTTCACCTGGAACTCGATCGGCATCATCGATGTGCCTTCGATGATCGCGATCACGCACGAGGCCTGGGTTCGCAACCCGACCACCGTCGTCAAGTAAGCCGCCGGACGAAGCCTCACAAACCGGCTTTCTCCGCCATTCGCAGCGGGGGGTGGTTCGACGAGCCGCCCGCCATTGCACAAAACTTCTTTCTCGAAGGAGCCATCATGCTCTTGATCAATGCCGATGTTTTCTCCGGTCGGCCCAACCCCAGCTGGGTTGTCAGCGACACGCAGGAGGTTCGCAAGGTGCTGCGCCAGCTGGCTGACAGTCGGCCTTCGGCGGCGAGCCCGGACGCCGGGCTTGCCGACCTCGGCCGCTTGCGCGGACTGCGGATCAGCCTGCAGAGCGACGAGTTGGCCTTGGACCATGCGCTCGAGCCGACGATCTACCTGCCCTTGCAGGCCGCGGGCGGAGGAGCCCTGCACGATCTGGCGGATCGCCTGATCGACCTGGCCCAGCCGGCCGGCCTGGCCGAAGCCGCGGCTCGGTCCGGGGATCCGACGTCCGGACAGCCGTTTCCCGACGACTTGCAGGCGTTTCTCAGGGAACGCATGACCAGCCCCCGTGGCCTGACGGGGCCGGATTCCAACAGCGCGGCGCACGCCGAGGCGGCGCAAGCCCAACAGGCACCCGCGGTCACCTGCATGATCGAGTTCGGGGCCTACAACCCCGGTTTCTGGAACAACGACGCCAACATCCGTTCCCGCAACAACTGCTACAACTACGCCAGCAACAAGCGCACCGACACCTTCGCGCAGCCCGGGCGCGGCAGCGGTCATATCTATACTGCCATCACCTGTGCAGCCGTGAGCGCGGCTGCGTTGAGCGACGGGTTGCACCAGCGCTTCGTTTGCTTCCCGGACACCGAGAAACCGCGGTATCTGGTGGCACTGGTGATCGCTCCGGGGCCGGGCTTCGTCGATTTCCACTGGTACCGCAAGAACTCTGAAGGGTTCTGGAGTCACAAGCCCGGCGGAACCGCGGTTCGCAATTTCGACAACAGCAACCTTGTCATCACCGACCCGGCAACATGCAACCGCGGCCCGTACACGCAGTTCTGTGGCTACTTCTACACCTGCAGGTCGCAGAGGATCAATTGATCGGCGCGACCGCGGGTGCGATTGGAAACAGCGTGGCATCCACACACCCGCACCCTGAGGGCATCCTTGTTGAAATGGATGTCTTTAGCGGCCGACCGAACCCCGGCTGGAAGTTGGGCCCTCTCGATGCCACCACGTTGCAAGAGAAGGTCGATGGCCTGCCGCCGCATGTCGGCCCGGATCCGTTGGAACCGCTGGGGTACCGTGGTCTCAGGGTCTCCGGCGCCGAAAGCGGGGCCGTGATCATGGTGTCGGCAGGAACCGTGCTGGTTCAGGACCGCACCGGTTCGGTCCATCGCCTCTCGGATGACGGTCGGTCGCTCGAGTGCTGGTTGTTGCAAAAAGCCGCGGGACACGTGGACGAGGATCTTCGCCAAATGGCGTTGGCCGGGATCGGCTCAGGCTGTGTCTGAGCCCGGGATCCCTTCCCCGTTCAGTGCCTCGACACCTCAGGCCAGTGGCGACACGCCGATCAGCCAGCGGTGCCCCCAGAACACGAAGACGACGTAGAGCGCCAACCCGGCGACCACAGCGATGACGTCGTTCATCGGCTTGGGCGGCCCGCCCGGCATCTTCCGCTGCACCGTGCGCCGCTTGACCGCGATCCGGTCGGCCACGGCCCAGGCGAGCACGGCGCCGAACAGCAGCACGTCGTGCAAGGTGCCATTGGCGAGCAGGTGCGCCGTCGCCCAGATCTTAACCGCCAGCAGCGTCGGGTGCTTGACCGCAGTGCTGATCCGCCCCGGCAGGTAGGTCGTGAGAAACAGCGTGAACGCCGGCACCATCAGCAGCAGCGCCAGGTGCCGCAGCCAGCGGGGCGGCTCGTACAGCACCACCGGGCTCAGGCGGGCGACGCCGTAGCCGTGCAGCAGCAGCATGAAGCCGATCAGTGCCAGCACCGAGTAAGCGCCCTTCCAAACGCCCTCGCCTACGCGCAGCATGGTCGCTTCGCGCCAGCGCGGCGCGAAGATGCCGACGGAATGGGTGCCGAGGAACAGCAGGAGACCGAGCACCAGCAAATTCATGAACGCAGCTCCTCAGACGCGATTTACAACGCCGGGCGGGTTGCCCGGCAGGTCCGCCCGGTTCTCGGGCCGCCGGTCGTGCAGGCTGCCTGCGCGGCCTGTTCAACGGATTTTGCGCCCGGAAATCGGTGGTCGTCGATCCGGAGTACCGACGGGATGGCGGTGATGGCGGTCATGTCGGTCACGGTGGTGATCGCGGTCGTGGCGGTCATCGGCGGGCAACCCGTTCCGCTTCGTCTCACGGCACGATCGTCGTGAACAGGTAGGTGGCGAAGATCATCAGCAGCACCGCACCCTGCAGGACCGTCGTCCGGCCGGTGCCGAGCGCCAGCCCGGCGACGAACAGCGACAACACCAGCAGCACCGTCGACTTCAAATCGATGCCGAGGGTGAGCGTCAGGCCGGTGGCGAGCGAGACCATCGCCACCGCCGGGATGGTCAGGCCGATGCTCGCCAGCGCCGAGCCGAGCGCCAGGTTCAGGCTGGTCTGCAACCGGTTGGCGCGGGCTGCCCGCACGGCGGCGATGCCCTCGGGCAGGAGAACGACCAGGGCGATGATCACGCCGACCAAGGCCTTCGGCGCCCGCAGCGCCGTCACCGCGGCTTCGATGCTCGGCGACAAGGTCTTGCCGAGCACGACCACGGCAACCAGGCAGACGACCAGGAGGGCGCTGCTCGCCTGAGCGACACCGGCTGTCGGCGCCGACCCCGGCGCGTGATCGCCCGCCTCGGCCTCGTCGGCGGTCAGGAAGTAGTCGCGATGCCGCACCGTCTGCACCAGCACGAAGGTCAGGTAGAGGGCGATCGAGACGATGGCGATGAAAGCGAGCTGGCTCCGGTTGTAGGCCGGCCCGGGAACGCTGACGGTGTAGTTCGGCAACACCAGCGTCAGGACGACGATGGCCGCCAGGGCCGCCAGCGAGGCGCTGACGCCGTGCAGGCCGAACGACTGCTCATGGTGCCGCGCCCCGCCGACGATCAAGCACAGGCCGACGATGCCGTTCAGGATGATCATCACCGCGGCGAACACCGTGTCGCGGGCGAGCGTCTTCGACTCCGGCCCGCCGGCCAGCATCAGCGAGACGATCAACCCGACCTCGATGACGGTCACCGCGACTGCGAGCAGCAGGGTGCCGAAGGGCTCGCCGACCCGGTGGGCCACCACCTCGGCATGATGAACCGCTGCCAGCACCGCGCCGATCAGCCCGATGGCGACGACGCCGGGGTAGGCACCGCCGAGGCCGGCCCAGGTGCCGGCGTAGAGCAGCCAGGCGACGATCGGCGCCGCGATCGGCCAGACCGGCAGCGCCGCCGCGCGGGTCATCGACGAGCGGGCCGTCGACCCGCGCCAGCCGGCGCTTCGGGCCTCACTTCGCCGTCGGCATCACGAATTCAGCGCCTTTGGCGATCGTCGACGGCCAGCGCTGCATCACCGACTTCTGCCGGGTATAGAAGCGCACACCCTCCTCGCCGTAGGCGTGCATGTCGCCGAAGATCGAGCGCTTCCAGCCGCCGAAGCCGTGCCAGGCCATCGGCACCGGGATCGGCACGTTGATGCCGACCATGCCGACCTCGATCCGCCGGGCGAATTCGCGCGCCACGTTGCCGTTGCTGGTGAAGCAGGCCACGCCGTTGCCGAATTCGTGCGCGTTGACGAGCTCGACCGCCTCCTTCAAGTCATGGACCCGGACGCAGGACAGCACCGGCCCGAAAATTTCCTCGCGGTAGATCTTCATCTCAGGCGTCACGTGGTCGAAGAGCGTGCCGCCGGTGAAGTAACCTTCCTCGTGGCCCGGCACCTTCACGCCGCGGCCGTCGACGACCAGCGTCGCGCCTTCCTCGACGCCGCTCGCGATGTAGCCCTCGACCCGCTCGAGCGCCTGGCGGGTCACGAGCGGCCCCATCTCGGCGTCGAGCTCCATGCCGTTCTTGATGACGAGCTGCTTGGCCCGTTCGGCCAGCTTGCCCACCACCTTGTCGGCTGCCTCGCCGACCAGCACCGCGACGCTGATCGCCATGCAGCGCTCGCCCGCCGAGCCGTAGCCGGCGCCGATCAGGGCGTCGACCGCCTGATCGATGTCGGCGTCGGGCATCACCACCATGTGGTTCTTGGCGCCGCCGAGCGCCTGCACCCGCTTGCCGTGGCGGGCGCCGGTCTCGTAGATGTAGTTGGCGATCGGCGTCGAGCCGACGAAGCTGAGCGCCTTCACGTCCGGATGGGTGAGCAGCGCGTCGACCGCCACCTTGTCGCCCTGGACGACGCTGAAGATGCCGTCCGGCAGCCCGGCCTCCTGGAGCAGCTCGGCCATGAAGAGCGAGGGCGACGGGTCGCGCTCGCTCGGCTTCAGGATGCAGGCGTTGCCGCAGGCGATCG
>CAXTDH010000118.1:0-8107 GCA_964242405.1 uncultured Rhizobacter sp.
TGTCGCGGCCGTCGATGCGCGGCTCTCCGGCCAGGATCTGGCTGCGGACGATCTTGGCTTCGATGTCGAACAGCACGTTGTCGAGGTGCACCTTGTCGACGACGATGCCCTGCTCTTTCAACGCCGCGGTGGTGAATGCCGTGACCTCGCGGGTCGCATGCGTCCGTGCCTGCTTCGACCGGATCTGGTAGGCGGTACGCAGCCGCTCTTCGGCAACCGCCGTGACCTGGCCGATGAAGACTTCATCCTTCGCCGAAGCGACCCAATCCCAGGCCGGCTTGCCGGCGTCACGCACCAGCTCGTGGATCGCGTTGACCGCGATATTGCCCTGCTCGTGCCCGAAAACGATGCCGCCGAGCATCACCTCTTCCGACAGTTGCTGAGCTTCCGACTCGACCATCAGCACTGCGGCTTCGGTGCCGGCGACGATCAGGTCCATCTGCGACTGCAGCAGCTGCGTCTTGCCCGGGTTGAGCACGTATTCGCCATTGACGTAGCCGACGCGGGCGGCGCCGATCGGGCCGTTGAACGGGATGCCGGAAATGGCGAGCGCGGCCGAGGCGCCGATCAGGGCGGCGATGTCCGCCGACACTTCCGGGTTCAGCGACAGCACATGGATGACGACCTGGACTTCGTTGTAGAAGCCTTCGGGAAAGAGCGGCCGCAGCGGCCGGTCGATCAGCCGGGAGGTCAGCGTCTCGAGTTCGCTCGGCCGGCCTTCGCGCTTGAAGAAGCTGCCGGGAATCTTGCCCGCGGCATAGGTCTTCTCGATGTAGTCGACCGTCAGCGGAAAGAAATCCTGCCCCGGCTTGGCGTTCTTGGCGGCGACGACGGTCGCGAGCACGACGGTATCTTCGATGTTGACGACGACCGCGCCGCCCGACTGGCGCGCGATCTCACCGGTTTCCAGAACGACGGTGTGCTGACCCCATTGGAAGGTCTTGGTGATTTTGTTGAACATGCTCATTCGAGTCTCTCCGGTGCGTGTCATGGGGTGCCTTCGGGGCGGCACGTCGGGCCCGGACACGCCAAGACATCGGCCATGCCATTCCAGTGGTGCTCGACCGCGAGGGCTGCAGGGAACATCGGTGGAATGACACGGGAGGCGCCGGCGCTTGCTGTCCCTATCGTTTGCTGGTCTTGCATCTCGCTGTCTCGGGCCCGGCCGATGAAAGGCGAGGTCAGAAAGCGAAGAGCCTGTGCTGGGGATCCAGACAGGCTCTGTTGCGGCGACCGACCTACTTGCGCAGACCCAGTTTCTGGATCAACGCGATGTAGCGTTCCGCATCACGGTCCTTCAGGTAGGCCAGCAGGCTCTTGCGCTGGTTGACCATCTTCAGGAGGCCGCGACGGCCATGATGGTCCTTGAGATGCGTCTTGAAGTGGGGCGTCAAGTCGTTGATCCTGGCAGTCAGGATGGCAACCTGCACTTCAGGGGAACCGGTGTCGCCGGTGCTGCGCGCATGCGCCTTGACGATCTCAGCCTTGTCGATGGTGGCGTTGGACATTGATGTTCTCGTTTCCTGTGGTTTGGAACCGAGCTGCCCAGATTGCCTTTGTCAAAAAGGAGTGAAAAGGGTGCATCGGTTTCAACGTTTCACTTGCGCTCACCGGTGAAACCGACCGATGGCGTGCCTTGGTTTCGTGCAAGGAAGATACTCCTTCCCTGCAAAAAGCGAGATTGTACCCGGCCCCGCAGCCTCAGGACGGCGGCACCGAACGACGCATCAGCGACTGCGGTACCCGCCGGATCTCGAACAGCCACGGCCAGAGCTTGCCGGTGACGAACAGCCGCTTGCCGCGGGCGTCGTAGGCAATGCCGTTGAGCACGTCCACCTCCGGTGTCGGGCCGGCGTGCGACGCCAGCAGGCCGGTGAGGTCGATCCAGCCGAGCACATGGCCCGACGCCGGATCGATCCGGGCGATGAAATCGGTCTGCCATACGTTCGCGTAGATCTCGCCATCGACCACCTCCAGCTCATTGAGCCGAGCGATCGGCCGGCCGTCGGCGGTCACGGTCAGGCGCTTGAGTTCGCGCAACGATACCGGGTCGAGCACTCGCAGACTCGAGGTGCCGTCGCTCTGGTAAATCACCTGGCTGTCATGTGCCAGGCCCCAGCCTTCACCGAGGTAGTCGAAGCTTCGCTTGCGGGCGAAGGTCTTCAGGTCGAATACGAAACCGATCCGGGTCTGCCAGGTGAGATTGATCAACTCGCCGCCCCAATCGGTCAAGCCCTCGCCGAAATAGTCGCTCGGCAGGTCGACCTTTTGGACGATCCGGCCCGACATCAGCTCCACCTTCCGCACCGACGAGCGCCCGTTCAGCCCGGTGCTCTCGAAAAGGAATCCGTCGCGGTAGAGCAGGCCTTCGGTGAAGGCGGCGGGGTCATGGGGGTGGGCGCGAACCACCGCGAGGGTGTCGACCGGCAGGGCCGCAGCTTGCGCCGGCGCCACCGGGAGCCCGGCCAGCCAGAGCGCCGCAGAAGTGAGCAGGACCTTCAGTCGGCGATACCGAGCCGCCCTGCCGTTTTGCCAGCTCAAGCAACGGTCTCCGCCGCCACCGTCGTCGGGTGCCCCAACCAGCTGACCGACGCGAGCGGCCAGCGCGGCAGCACGTTGAACGCCAGGTCGGTCTGCGGCTCGGCTCGACCGGCTTGCAGCCGCATTGCCGCAGCCAGCGCGATCATGGCACCGTTGTCGGTGCACAGCGCCAGCTCCGGGTAGTGCACCCGAAAGCCGCGGCGCCCGCATTCCCGGTCGAGCTGTGCGCGCAGGCGGCGATTGGCACCGACACCGCCTGCAACGACGAGGCGGGTCAGGCGCGTGGCCTGCAGCGCCTGCAGCGACTTGTGCACCAGGACGTCGACGATCGCCGCCTCGGTCGATGCGGCCAGGTCCGCGCGGTCCTGCGGCGTCATCGCGCTGACCGAAGTGAGCCCGCCTTGCACGACGTTACCGCTCCCGTTCACCCCGAGATTGATCGCCTGCGTCCGAACGGCGGTTTTCAGCCCGGCGAACGAGAAGTCCAGGTTACCGCTGCGCAGAAGGGGCCGGGGCAAGGCGAACCGGCCCGGATCGCCGCTTTCGGCCAGCCGCGCGAGCGCCGGCCCGCCCGGGTAGCCGAGGCCGAGCAGCTTGGCCGACTTGTCGAAGGCCTCGCCGGCGGCATCGTCGATCGTCTCGCCGAGCAGCCGATAGTCGCCGACGCCCTCGACCCGCATTAACTGGGTGTGGCCGCCCGACACCAGCAGGGCGACGAATGGAAAATCGGGCGGATCGGCTGACAGGAACGGCGAGAGCAGATGGCCTTCGAGGTGGTGCACGCCGATGACCGGCTTGCCGAGCGTAGCGGCCAGCGAGCAGGCGACGCCCGCGCCCACGAGCAAGGCGCCGGCGAGGCCCGGACCGCGCGTGTAAGCGATGCAGTCGATGTCATCCAGGCCGGCCCCGGCCGCGTCCAGCACCTGGCGGGTCAGGGGCAGCACCCGCCGGATGTGGTCACGAGAGGCGAGTTCCGGCACCACCCCGCCATAGGCCTGGTGCATCTCGACCTGGCTGTGCAGCGCCTGCCCCCGCAGCCGCGGCACGGCCTCGCTGCCCCTGGTTTCCACCAGCGCGACGCCGGTCTCGTCGCAGGACGACTCGATGCCGATGATGTTCATCGCGCCGAGTTTAGGACGCACCCGTCGGCCCGTCCCGCGCAGGGCGATCGGCCTCGCGGTCAAGGCCCTACCGCTTGCCGCCCACTTGTACCGACGGCGTGACCGAGTACCTAGATTGAAGGGTGCACGAATACGCGCTCACCCTGTTGCGAGGCCCCTGCACCCGAACCACCCGACAATCGCTGCCGGAGCTGGCACGAGCGGCCGAACCTTTTGCCGGCTGGCCCGGCGCAGACCTTCGTCGACGCCGCGCCGCAGCACAACTTACCAACCGCCGTTCGGAAGGCCGAAAAGAATTTCGAAGATGAACGCCATTTGCTGCTCCAGGTTGCAAGGCCATGAAGGCCCGATGAATGCATTGGAGCAGCGCCGCCATTCGAGCTGAAGTGGCCAGGCTGGTACTTGTGGCCGGCGTGGCCTTGTGGTAACTCAAATGATGCCGTGTGCCTTGGCCTTTGCGGCCGCCTGGTGTTTGGTTGCCACATCCAGTTTCACAAGTATTTTGTTGACGTGGTACTTCACGGCATGCTCGCTGATGTTCAGGATCTGGCTGACGGCCCAGGCGCTCTTGCCCTCCGCGGTCCATTTCAATATCTCGATCTCACGCTCCGTGAGCGGAGGCAACTGCTCGGATAGAAGCGACCCAGGTGCGAGCAGCCGAATTGCGGTGTCTTGCGCATGCACCGCGAGCAATTGAAGATCGGCCATCAGGCGGGTGACCGCCAGGTCGTCCGACGGCAATGGGTGATCCCGATCCACCCCCATGACGAAGTGCTTGCCGCCAGGTAGATGCAGCGCCATCGCGATGCCGGTCTTGTAGCCGAACTGGGCCTGCGCGTCCCACAGGTCAGCAGCGTCCTCGGCGACGTACATCGACTGGTCGTAGACGAAAGGTGCCGAAAGACGCTTCAACCGGCGCATGACGGGATCTCGCTTGCCGACGCCAGTGCTGGTGAAGGACGCGTTGAAGGCCGCCGGCGTGTTGCCGAGGTGAAAACTGCTGACCCTTCCGGCAGCGTGCTCGACGACCAGCGCACCGGAAATGATGCCAAAGTCCAATTCGTGCGCAAATCGCACCAACAGGGACTCGAACGCCGGTAAATCAGGCGCCTCGGCGATGTCGATAAAGTCTTGTAGTCGCACAATTGGGCCTTTGCAACTCCCCATCCGGGTAGCTTGTGGCGGAGGCCCCGCCGACAGCACACTGCACGTGTAACACTAAAAAGGAAAATGCCACATGCAGCTACATCCGTGGATCATTACCTCATGGCCAACGGTCGAGCAACACAGCCGACACGTCCTGAAAATTGCGACCGATTTGCAGCATTTTGGAACAGTGGTCTCCGGCGATTGTGACGAATTCGGCCGCTTGTTGGGCCACACGATCTGGGGCCAGTCGGACATGCGCATTGGCGTCGCCTGGGACTGGACCGAAGCGCTCGACGGCATCTTCGCGCTCTCGGATCCGATGGGCGTGGTGAGCAACATCGAGTTCGTCGACGATAACGGGGTCGGCCTGCACCTCACCTCGACCGCCGTCCAACTGAACCGCATCGCTCACTCGCTGGCCTGGCAAGTCGAGGTGTCGAAGGTCACCCGCAGCCTTCGCAAGGCCGCGCCGTGGTCGCGCCGCATCAAGGCGCCCACGGATCTGCACTTCCGGGCGTCCGAATTGGGCGGGTTGTCGAGCTTTGGTCGAGTCGGCGTCTGATCGCTTCGCCGCGGAACAAGCGGCGGCTCGTCGTCCAAGACAGTGTCCTTCCAGTTGCGGCAAAGGCGGCGTGCGATCCGGCAACCGTGCTGAGAGGTCGGAGCCGGTCCGGCGCCGCTCGGCGAACGACCGCTCCGGCGCTCAGTGCTTCTCCTTGGCGTGATTGATCGTGTACTTCGGGATCTCGATGACGACATTCTGCTGAGCGAGGATCGCCTGGCACGACAGCCGGGACGTCGGCTCCAGCCCCCAGGCACGGTCGAGCATATCCTCCTCGGCCTCGTCGATGTCGCCGAGCGAGGCAAAGCCTTCCCGCACGACGACATGGCAGGTGGTGCAGGCGCAGCTCAGTTCGCAGGCATGTTCAATGTTGATCCGGTGGTCGAGCAGCGCTTCGCAGATCGAGGTGCCGGCCGGCGCCTCGATCGCGGCGCCGTTGGGGCAGTACTCGGCATGAGGCAGGATCTTGATGGTCGGCATGGCGAGGGTCAGACGTCTTCGATTCGCCGCCCGGCGAGCGCCTGGCGGATGCTGCGGTTCATGCGGGCCGCAGCGAAGGCCTCGGTCGCGTCTGCGAGCACCGCGACGGCGGCATCGATTTCGTGGTGGTCGGTGCCGGCGCGCACGTCATCGAGGGCGTTCAATCCGGCCTCGATTCGGCGACGTTCCGCGTCGTCGAGCAGATCGCCATCGGCGGCCAGGGCCGAGCGGGTGGCGAGCACCATGCGCTCGGCCTCGACCCGCGACTCGCGCAGGCTGCGCTCGACCATGTCGATCTCGGCGGTGCTGAAGCTTTCAGTCAGCATGCGGGCGATCTCGTCGTCCGACAGGCCGTAGCTCGGCTTGACGGCGATCTTGGCCACGACGCCCGAGGTTTCCTCCCGAGCACTCACCTGAAGCAGCCCGTCGGCATCGACCTGGAAGGTGACCCGGACCCGGGCGGCGCCCGCCACCATCGGCGGAATTCCGCGCAGCTCGAAGCGAGCGAGCGAACGGCAATCGCTCACCACCTCGCGTTCACCCTGCACCACATGGATCGCGATGGCGGTCTGGCCGTCCTTGAAGGTGGTGAAATCTTGTGCCCGGGCAGTCGGAATGGTGCTGTTGCGCGGAATGATGCGCTCGACCAGGCCGCCCATCGTCTCCAGGCCGAGTGAAAGCGCAATCACGTCGAGCAACAGCAGCTCGCCGGCGCCGGCATTGCCCGCCAGCGCATGAGCCTGGATCGCCGCGCCCAGGGCGACGACCTCGTCGGGATTCAGGTTCGTCAGGGGTGGGCGCCCGAAGTGGGCCGCGACCGCCTGGCGGACCATCGGCATCCGCGTCGAACCGCCGACCATCACGACGCCCTGCACATCCGACGGCGCGACCTTCGCGTCGCGCATCACCTTGCGAACGCCGGCGACGGTTCGCACGACGAGCGGTTCGGCGAGCGCCGCGAACTGCGCTTGCGTGATCCGCACCCGGAGCTCGCCACTGCCGAGCGGGCAAGCGAGCGTCGTCTGCTCGGCGGTCGACAGCTTTTCCTTCGCAGCGCGGGCCGCCACCAGCACGGCCCGTTTGTCCTGCGGCGACTCCGGCTGCAAGCCGGCTTGACTCAAAGCCCAGACAGCGAGCGCCGCGTCGAAGTCGTCACCACCGAGCGCGGAATCGCCGCCGGTCGCGACCACTTCGAACACGCCCTGGCTGAGGCGCAGCAAGGAAATGTCGAAGGTGCCGCCGCCCAGATCGTAGATGGCGTAAAGACCTTCCGAGCCATTCTCGAGGCCGTAGGCAATCGCTGCGGCGGTCGGCTCGCTGATCAGGCGCAGGACGTTCAGGCCGGCGAGTTCGGCAGCGTCCTTGGTCGCCTGTCGCTGAGCGTCGTCGAAATAGGCCGGCACCGTGACGACAGCGCCGAAGACGTCGTCGTCGAAGCTGTCTTCGGCACGAAAACGAAGGGTCGCAAGGATATCGGCCGACACCTCGACCGGCGACTTGACACCGCCGGCGGTGCGGATCTGCACCATGCCGGGCGCATCGACGAAGTCGTAGGGCAGCCCTTCACGCTGCGGAATGTCGGCCAGCCCACGCCCCATGAAGCGCTTGATCGAGACAAGGGTGTTGCGCGGGTCCACGGCGGCCTCGGCCAGCGCAGCGGCACCGATCTGCCGTTGTCCGCCGTCGAGATAGCGAACCGCCGAGGGCAGGATCACATGGCCGTCGGCATCCGGCAAACACTCGGCCACACCGTTGCGCACCGCCGCGACCAGCGAATGGGTGGTGCCGAGATCGATGCCGATCGCCACACGCCGCTGGTGCGGGTCGGGCGACGCGCCGGGTTCGGAAATCTGCAGCAAGGCCATGGTCTATTGTCCCAGCGCTTCCAGCCGACGGTCGATGTCGACGGCAAAGCGCTCGACGAACATCAGGGCACGGACCTGCTGCGCGGCAGCGGACGGGTCGTTCTGCTCGTCGAGCAGCCGGCCGATCGTCTCCAAGGCCCCGGCCCGGTAGCGTGACACTCGGTCGGCAAGCGCCTCGACGGCCGCAACGCCATCGGCGTCATCCAGCGCTTCCCGCCAGGCCATTTGCTTCATCAGAAAGTCGGCCGGCATGGCGGTGTTGCGCTCGGCATCGATCCTGGCGCCACGCAGCTCGCACAGATAGGCAGCCCGTTGCAAGGGGTCCCGCAGGCGTCGCCCGGCCTCGTTGACCCTCACCGCCCACTGCATCGCCAGCCGCTGCGCCGAGG
>CAXTDH010000119.1:0-8094 GCA_964242405.1 uncultured Rhizobacter sp.
GAAGAATCGCCTAGACGAACTGCTCGGCCGCTACACCGAAAACCACCCCGACGTCATCGGCAGCCGGCGCTTGGTGGTCGAGCTGGATGTCGACGCGGCCAATGAGCGCCGACGTGCCGATGCGCGCAACGCATCAGCGGCCGGACGCGGCGGCCGCCCCGGAACCGCGGCGACGAGCCCGGTCTACCAGCAACTGCGCATCTCGCTCGCCGAGGCCGAAGCCAAGGTGGCGGCGGCACGGTCGCAGCTCGGCGCGCAGCAGGAGCAACTGGCGCTGACCCAGGCGGCGGCCGGCCGCGCGCCGCAGGTCGAAGCCGAGCTGGCGCAACTCAACCGGGATTACGACGTCATCCGGAAGAACTACGACCAGATGGTGTCGCGGCGCGAGTCGGCCCTGCTCGGCCTCCGGCTCGACGAGTCGGCACAGCTCGCCGAGTTCCGCATCATCGAGCCGCCTCGGGTGCTGACCAAGCCGGCGTTTCCGGCCCGCTGGCATCTCGCCATCGCCGCCCTCGTAGGGTCGCTCGCCACGGGCCTGGCTGCGGCGGCGGCCGCGGAAGCGGCTCGACCCACCTTCTGCGATGCGCGCGAGCTTCAAGCGTTTTCGGGTCGTGCGCTGGTCGGCACGGTATCGCTGCAGATGCTGCCGGGTGCGCGGCGCGAGGCACACCAGCGCTCGCTGCACTTCGCCGCGGCGCTCGCCCTGCTCGTGATGCTGCAGATCGCCTGGATCGCCTGGAATGCGGCGCACCCCCAACTCGGATGAACCCGCCATGAGCATCGGCAAGGAAGCGGTCCGTCGCGTCGAGCAACTGGTGCCGGCCCCTGCTCTCGGCCCGCTCGCCGGGAACGATGCTGGCCTGGCATCGGTGTCGGCCGTCAGGGCCCGGGGCCCGCATCGGCTCCCGGCCGACGGCACGCCCGTCGCATCGGGCGCGGAGCCGTCCTGCCCAGCGGCGGTCTGGCCCTCGGTCGCGGCGGCGACGCTCGACCTCGAGGCGCTGCAGAGCACCGGGCATTTCGTGCCAGGGCAGGCCCGGTCTGCCGTGGTTGAGGAATTTCGAGATCTGAAGCGGCTGCTGCTGAACTCTGTCCGGACAGATCCCGCCGCAACGCGCCGGCAGGCCCTCGTCATGGTCACGAGCGCCGTCGCCGGCGAGGGCAAGACCTTCTGCGCGATCAACCTGGCGATGAGTCTGGCCGCCGAGATCGACCATTCGGTGCTCCTCGTGGACGCCGACCTGCACCGGCCGAACCTCTTTGCCGTGCTGGGCGTTGCGCCGCCGATCGGCCTGCTCGACCTGCTGGTCGACCCCTCCCTGGCGCTCGCGCGGGTGATCGTCGAGACCAGCGTGCCGAACTTGTCGCTTCTGTCGGCCGGCACGCCTTGCGCCACGGCGACCGAGCTTCTGGCCAGCGATGCGATGGGGCGGCTGCTGGATTCGCTCCTCGCCGACCAGCCGGAGCGCATCGTCGTCTTCGACGCGCCGCCGCTCGCATCGACCAGCGAGGCGCAGGTCCTCGCGTCGCGAGTCGGTCAGGTGGTTCTGGTCGTCGCGGCGGGCATCACGCCTCGCGAGCAGGTCGCCGTCGCGCTGAGCCGACTGGCGGACTGCCCGGTCGTGATACCGCTCCTGAACAGGGCCGCCTGCTCAGCGCCGCCGCGGCGCATCGGCGACGGCCTGCAATCGAGCAGCGACCCCGGCCAACGCGGACCGGGCACCTGAGCACTGCAGAGGCGAACATGACGACATCGACCACATCGAAGACATCGACCGCATCGGCAGCGCGAGCGCCCACGGGCGCAGCCCTCTGCTTCCTGGCCGCCGCCCTCGTGTGCGGGTGCGGCGGCGGCGACGAAGGCGCGTCGGCGGCACGACCGGCCAACGCCGCCGCTGCCTCGCAAGCGGCCGTTGCCGCCGCGACAGGCCGGGTGTCACGACTCGCGGAAGCGGCAGTTTCACTGCAGCCGGCTATCCGGCCGTTGCAAGGGCCTCCCGAGCGAACGCTCGAACGCAAGGGTGTCACAGCCGTGACCATTTCGCCGACCAGCAGCGTTATCGCCGTGGCAAATGCCGACGGCAAGGTGAGCGTGCTCGATGCCCAGGGCGCCAACGAGCTGCGGGTTTTAAAGGCGACCGGCGGCGCGGCCGCGGCCGGGCTGGTTTTCAGCGGCGACGGCAAGCATCTCGTGTCCGTGGGGCGCGACAGCCTGGCCCAGGTGTGGCGGGTCGACACCGGCGAGCGCCGGTTCGCGCTTCAGGCCCATGAGCATCCGCTGCGCAGCGTCGCCGCGAGCGCGGACGGCTCCATCATCGTCACCGGCGGCGAAGAAACACGGGTAATGGTGTGGGACGGCAACACCGGCCGGCTGAAAAAGGTGCTGGCCGGCGCCGCCGATTTCATCAACACGGTGACGGTGACGGCCGATGGTCGACTGCTCGCCACGGGCGGCGCGGATGCGCGCGTCCTGGTGTGGGATGTAGCCGCGGGGCGCCTGCTCGCCACCCTCCTCGGACACGCGGACGAATTGAACACCGTCGTCTTCAGTCCCGACGGCAAGCTGCTCGCGAGCGCCGGACAGGACGGCAAGGTTTTGCTCTGGGACGTGGCGACCGCACGGCAGCTGCAGGGTCTCACCGGACAGACCGCATCGGTTCGCAGCCTCGCCTTCAATGCCGACGGCGCGCTTCTCGCCGGGGGTACCGACGACGGGCGGCTTCTGGTCTGGGAGACGTCGAACTACGCCATGGCCAGGGACGTCGGCGCCGGCGGCAGCGGCAACAAGGGCAGCGGCAGCGCAAGCGCCATCAACGCAGTCGCCTTCGACGCGAAGAACAAGAACCGTCTGTTCGCCGGATACGAAGACGGAACGCTGCTCTCGTTGATCGTTCCCGCCAGCGTCGGCAAATAGCAGAAGAAGGATTGAATCGTGGCCAATGACTTCCATCGGTGGTCCCACAACGCCAGGCAAATCTTTGTCTGGGCATGTCTCGTTTGCGGGCTCCTGGCCCTGGCCTCGCCCGCCAGAGCCGTCGACCCGGCGCAGGGTCCGGGCGGTCCGATCCTGGTGTTGACATCGACGCAGTCGAGCTACGGCACCTATTACGCCGAGATTCTTCGAACCGAAGGTTTCAACGAATTTCAGGTGGCTGACATCGCCAACGTCACGGCGAGCACCCTCGCCGCCTACGACGTCGTGCTCCTGGCCAAGATGCCGCTCAGCGCAGCACAGGTGACGATGCTGACCAACTGGACCGCCGCCGGCGGCAACCTGATTGCGATGGCGCCGGACGCCCAGCTGGCGAGCCTGCTCGGGCTGACCGCGACCGGGGGCACGCTCGCCAATCGCTACCTGCTGGTCGACACGACGACAAGCCCGGGCAACGGCATCGCCGGTCAGACACTGCAGTTCCACGGCAGCGCCGACCTCTACACGCTGAGCGGCGCCACCGCCGTCGCCACCCTCTACAGCGACGCGACCACGGCGACGGTCAACCCGGCCGTGACCCTGCGCGCGGCCGGCACCGGAAACGCGGCGGCCTTCACCTTCGACCTGGCGGCCTCTGTCGTCCAGACCCGCCAGGGCAACCCAGCCTGGGCCACCCAGGAACGCGACGGCCTGGCGCCGATCCGCTCGGACGACAAGTTCTTCGGCGCCCGGACGGGCGACGTGCAGCCCGACTGGGTCGACCTCTCGCGGGTCGCAATCCCGCAGGCCGACGAACAGCAGCGCCTGCTCGCCAACCTGATGCTGCAGATGAGCGCCAGCCGCAAGCCCCTGCCACGGTTCTGGTACTTTCCGAATGGCAAGAAAGCCGTCGTCGTCATGACGGGCGACGACCACGCCCAAGGCGGGTCGGCGGGTCGCTTCGATGCCTACAAGGCGCAGAGTCCGGTCAATTGCTCGGTCGTCAACTGGGAGTGCATCCGATCGACTTCCTATATGTACACGACGCCCAATTTCACCGATGCGCAGGCTGCCCAGTACACGGCCGACGGCTTCGAGGTCGGACTGCACGTCAACACCAATTGCGCCGACTACACGCCCGCCTCCCTGCAGTCCTTCTACGACCAGCAGATCACCGACTTCCAGATCACCTACCCGAGCGCCGGCGCACTCCGGACGCAGCGCCACCACTGCATTGCCTGGAGCGACTGGAGCACCGCGGCGCAGATCCAGCTGGCCAAGGGCATGCGCCTGGATACCACCTACTACTTCTATCCGCCCGCCTGGGTGGCAGACGTGCCGGGGCTGTTCACCGGCTCGGCGATGCCGATGCGCTTCACCCAGCCCGACGGCAGCCTCGTCGACGTCTACATGGCCGCGACGCAGATGACCGACGAGTCGGGGCAGACCTATCCTAAAACGTCCGACACGCTTCTTGATCGCGCCATCGGTGCCGAAGGCTATTACGGCGTCTACACGGTCAATGCGCATACCGACACGGCCGCCTCCACCGTCTCGACGGCCATCGTCAATTCGGCGCGCAGCCGCAACCTGCCGATCGTCTCGGCCCGGCAGATGCTGACTTGGCTCGACGGGCGCAATGCCTCCAGCTTCAACGCGATGAGCTTCAACTCGGGCTCGTTCGCCTTTACGATCAGCCGGGACCCGACCGCCAACGGGCTGCAGGCGATGCTGCCGATGCGCTTCGGCTCACGGGTGCTGGGTGGCCTGACATCAGGTGCCGGCGCGGTCGCTCTTTCCACCCTCACGGTCAAGGGCGTCGACTACGCGGTCTTCGCGGCCGAGAACGGCAGCTACGCCGCCACCTACAGCGTCGACACGACCGCACCAGCGGTGGCCGCGACGACACCCCCGGCCGGGGCGACCGGCGTCGCCGTCGGCAGCACGGTGAAGGCGAGCTTCAGCGAGGCAATGTCCGCCGCGACGATCAACGGCGCGACCTTCGAGCTGCGGACGTCGGCCAACGCGTCGGTGAGCGCATCGGTCACCTACGACAGTTCGACCCGCACCGCCAGCCTCAAGCCCGCCGCGCCACTGGCTGCGAACAGCACCTACACCGCCACCCTTCACGGCGGCAGCCCCGACCCGGTCATCCGCGATTTCGGCGGCAATGCGCTTGCATCGAATGTCGCGTGGAGCTTCACCACGGGCGCGGCATCGACCGGGCAATCGTGCGCCTGTTCGGGATTCCCGAGCACCGCCGAACCGGCCAACCCCCAGGTCGCAGACCCGAACGCGGTCGAGCTCGGCGTGAAGTTCAGCGTCGACGTCAGCGGCTTCATCACCGGCGTCCGTTTCTACAAGGGCGCCGGCAACACCGGCACCCATGTCGGCAATCTCTGGACGGCCAACGGCGCGCAGCTCGCGACCGCCACCTTCACGAACGAAACGGCGTCGGGCTGGCAGACGGTTGGCTTCAACACGCCGGTGGCGGTGAACGCCGGCGTGGTCTACGTGGCGTCCTACTACGCGCCGAACGGCAACTACGCGGGCGACGGCGGCTTCTTCGCGAACAACGGCGTCGACAACGCACCGGTCCATCTGCTGTCCAATTCGGCAGGCGGCGGCAACGGCGTCTACCGGTACGGCGCGGCGAGTAGCTTTCCGTCGGCGACCTACAACTCGACCAACTACTGGGTCGACGTGGTGTTCAACACCAGTGGCGGTGGTTCGACCGATACGACGCCACCGACCGTCACGTCCGTCACGCCCGCCCAGGGCACGACTGGCCTTGCCACCAGCACCAGCCCGACCGCGACCTTCAGTGAGGCGCTGACCGCGTCGACGGTCAACACCTCGACCTTCGAGTTGCGCAACGCGGCCAATGCGCTCGTGCCGGCGACGGTGTCGTACGACGCGACGACCCGCAAGGCGACGCTCGTGCCCTCCAGCGCACTGGCCGCCGGCACGACGTATACCGCCTCGGTCAAGGGCGGCGCCACCGATCCGCGCGTCAAGGATGCCGCGGGCAATGCGCTCGCGTCGACGTTCACCTGGTCGTTCAGCACCGGGCCGGCCGGGGGTGGCGGCTGCAGCCCCGCGGCCAATCCGGTGGTGGCCGAGAACTGCCTGCCGGGCAACGCTGCCAGCGAGTGGGACTTGCCGGACGCCGGTGACAACAGCATCCAGGGCTTCACCACCGACCTGAGCGTGAACCGGGGCGGCACCGTCGTCTTCAAGGTCAACACGGCCGCCAGCAGCTACCGGCTCGACATCTACCGCATGGGCTACTACGGCGGCCAGGGGGCACGCAAGGTCGCGACCGTGACCCCGTCGGCGTCGCTGCCGCAGAACCAGCCGGCCTGCCTGAACGATGCCGCCACCGGCCTGATCGATTGCGGTAACTGGGCGGTGTCGGCGTCATGGCCGGTACCGGCGAACGCGACCTCGGGCATCTACTTCGCGAAGCTGGTCAGGGCCGACACCGGCGGGGCGAACCATGTGGTGTTCGTGGTGCGGGACGACAGCAGCACGTCGTCGTTGCTGTTCCAGACCTCGGACACGACCTGGCAGGCCTACAACAACTACGGCGGTAACAGCCTCTACACCGGCTCACCGGCGGGCCGCGCCTACAAGGTCAGCTACAACCGGCCGTTCGCCACCCGCTCGGTCGACAACGGCCAGGATTGGGTCTTCAACGCCGAATACCCGATGGTGCGCTGGCTCGAGGCCAACGGCTACGACGTCGCCTACGCCACCGGCATGGACAGCGAACGCTACGGCAACCTGATCCGCAACCACCGCACGTTCATGTCGGTCGGCCACGACGAGTACTGGTCGGGCGGCCAGCGCAGCAACGTCACGGCGGCACGGGATGCCGGCGTCAACCTGGCGTTCTTCAGCGGCAACGAGATCTTCTGGAAGACCCGCTGGGAGCAGAGCATCGACGGATCGGCGACGCCCTACCGCACGCTCGTCACCTACAAGGAGACGCACGCCAACGCGAAGATCGATCCCACCGCGACCTGGACCGGCACCTGGCGCGACCCGCGTTTCAGCCCGCCGGCCGATGGCGGCCGGCCGGAGAACGCACTGTCCGGCACCCTCTACCTGGTCAACGACGGGGCGACGACCTCGATCGTCGTGCCGGCGGCCGACGGCAAGATGCGCTTCTGGCGCAACACCTCGGTCGCGTCGCTGGCCGCCGGGGCGAGCGCCACCTTGCCCAACGGCACGCTCGGCTACGAGTGGGACGTCGATGCCGACAACGGGTTCCGTCCCGCCGGCCTGATCCGGCTGTCGACGACCGTCGTCAACAACGCGCCGGTGCTGGTGGACTACGGCTCGACCTACGGGTCGGCAACCGCCACCCATTCGCTCACGCTCTACCGGCACAGCAGCGGCGCCCTGGTGTTCGGCGCCGGCACCGTGCAGTGGCCGTGGGGGCTCGATGCCAACCACCTGCGCGCCGGCACGCCGATCGATGCGTCGATGCGCCAGGCCACCGTCAACCTGCTCGCCGATATGGGCGCCCAGCCGGTCACGCTGCAATCGGGCCTGGTTGCGGCCACGGCCTCCACCGATACGACCCGGCCGACATCGACCATCACCGCGCCGGCTGCCGGTGCAACCCTCGCGGCGGGCGCGGCGACCACCGTAACCGGCACCGCCAGCGATACCGGTGGCGGCGTCGTCGGCGGTGTCGAAGTATCGGTCGATGGCGGCACGACCTGGCATCCCGCCAACGGTCGCTCCAGCTGGAGCTACAACTGGACGCCGACGGCCTCCGGCTCGGTCGTCATCAAGAGCCGGGCCACGGACGACAGCGGCAACACCGAGACGCCCGGGGCCGGCGTGACCGTCACGGTCGGCGCGCGAAGCTGCCCGTGCACCATCTGGTCGGCGTCGACCGTGCCCGGAACCGTGGCCGACAGCGACACCGGCTCGGTCAATCTGGGTGTGAAGTTCAAGTCCGACCAGGCCGGCACCATCAGCGGCGTCCGGTTCTACAAGGGCACGACCAACACCGGCACCCACATCGGCGCGCTCTGGACGGCCGGTGGAACGCAGCTGGCGAAGGCGACCTTCGCGTCCGAGACGGCGAGCGGCTGGCAGCAGGTGAACTTCGCGTCGCCGGTGGCGATTGCGGCGAACACGGTGTATGTCGCGTCCTATCTGGCGCC
>CAXTDH010000120.1:0-8087 GCA_964242405.1 uncultured Rhizobacter sp.
GCCGTCGGGTGCGGACCGGGCGGTATCGGTCGCCCCAACCACCCCCCCGCCGCCCGCCTTGTTCTCGACGATCATCTGCTGCCCGAACGGGCCGCCGATCTTCTCGGTCAGCACCCGGGCGACGATGTCGGTGGTGCCGCCTGGTGCGAACGGCACCACCAGTCGAACCGCCTTGCTGGGATAGGCCTGCGCCCAGGCGGCCACCGGGCAAAGCGCCGCCAGCGCCACGGTCGACACGGCCGACAACAATGATCTGCGTTGCATGCTGATTCGAATCCTGCTCAGGAGCCGGTGACGGCGGTGCCGGCAGTGTAGGGTCGGCGGGCGGGTCGGCGCCTCGGGATTTCCGATCGAGGATTTGAGCTTTCCCTGACTCGGCGTGGCTGCGCTCGACAGCAACATCCTGGTTCGATTTCTGGTCCAGGACGACGCAGCACAGGGGCGTGCTGCGAAGCGCTTGATCGAGAGCGCGCGTGGCGCGAAGCTCTTCGCCGCGACCAGGCGACTAGAACTGCGCCTTGAACTGCACCCCGAACGTCCGCGGATCGTTGATGAACCCGGTCAGGTTGTTGAAGTCGATGGCTCCGACCGCGACGATCCGGTTGGTGATGTTGCGACCGAACGCCGCCACTTCATACTTGCCGTCGTTCCACAGGTAGCCGATCCGCAACCCGCCTTCGGTGTAGCCCTTGCCGGTGAACTCCTTGGCTTCGTAGAGGAAGAAGTTGACCTTGCTGCGGTAGGCCCAGTCGGTGAAGACGAAGAATTCACCGCCGCTCGCCATCGGAATGCCGTAGCGGGCCGTGACGTTGGCGATGTACTTCGGCGCCTGCGGCAGCGGGTTGCCGTCGATGTAGACCTGGCTCCCGGTGGCGCTCACCCGCCGGTTGGTCACGGTGCAGGGCGCGCCGCAGGAGGCGACCGTCAGGTCAGGATCCTTGATCTTCGTGTCGTTGTAGCTGCCGCTGAACGTGACCAGCAGGCTCTCGGTCAGGTAGGCATCGAGGTTCAGCTCGACGCCCTGGCCGCGCGCCTTCTTCGCCACCTTCAAGGTGTTGGAGTTGGTGCCACCACCGACCTCGGTCAGCTGCAAGTCCTTCACGTCGTAATGGAAGACGCTGAACGACAGCCGGGCGCGCCGGTCGAACAGGTCGGATTTGACCCCGCCTTCATAGGAAACAGTGTTCTCCTGCCCGGCGAACGACTGGCCGCCGAACGCGGTCGGCGGTTGCACGCTCGAGCCGCGGTAACCGGTCGCAACCCGGCCGTAGATGTTGGTCGTCGGCGTGACCTTGTAGATCGCGCTGACGTCGCCGGTCGGCTTCGAATCCTTGCGCGAGGCCGACGTTCCGAGTGCGGCGATCGCCGGCGACAGGGCGGCCGGGTTGCTGTCGGGGTCCTTTTTGTCGCGGGTGTAGCGCAGGCCCGCCTGCAGGCTCAACGTCGGTGTCAGCTCGTACTTGACGGAGCCGAAGCCCGCCCACGACACGCTCTTCTGCCGGTCGGTCAGGTCGCTCGTCTGCACCGCGCCGGTGGCGTCGTAACCGTAGCTGTCGGAGGTGAAGTACTCGTTGAAGTAGTAGATGCCGGCCTGCCAGTTGAGCGGCCCGGCGTACTTCGATTCGACGCGAAACTCCTGCGACCACTGCCGATGGTCGTGCAAAGCGCCCGCCGTTTCGGACGGGAACGGAATGCTTCTGCCCGGGACGGTCGGGCCGAAGTAGGGGCCCGCGCTGCCGTCGATGTCGCCCAGGCTGTAGGTATGGACGGACTCGACGCCGGTGATCGAGTTGAGTGCGTAGTCACCGATCTCCCAGCGCAGGCGGGCGCTGGCGCCGGAGCTCCAGATGTTCTGGCGATTGGCGCCGTCGGTCGCCACCTTGCTCGGGTCGAAGCCGTCGACGAGGTCGTTCGACCCCGGCTTGATGATGTTGGCGCGGAACACCCGGGCCGTGCCGTCGAGGTCGCGGGCATGGACGTTGAACAGCGCCCGGAACGTGCCGCTCGGCCGGTACAGCGCCTGCAGGCGGAAGGCACGGTCTTCGTAGCCCTCGAGCTTTTGCGTCGGTCCCTGGGGGTAGGTGTTGTCGACCCAGTTGTCGCGGTGCTGATAGAGCAGCGCGACGCGAGCCGCCCAGTCGCCGCTCAACGGAATCGTCTTGGCGCCTTCGATGTTGGTCGTGTGGTACTTGCCGTACGAGATACTGCCGTAGCCGTCAGAAGCGCCGATCTCCGGCGCGGCGGAATCGAACTTGACGACCCCCGCCGGCGTGTTCCGGCCGAACAGCGTGCCCTGCGGGCCGTTCAACACCTCGACCCGCGCCACGTCGAAGATCGGGAAGCCTTTGAGCAGCGGGTTTTCCTGCACCACGTCGTCGTAGATCAGGGAAACCGGTTGCGAGGCGTTGACGCGGAAGTCGGTGTTGCCGTAGCCGCGGATGTAGAACCGGGGGAACGCCCGGCCGAAGGACGATTCGATGTTCAGGCTGGGCACCCGCCCCGACAGCAGCCGTACGTCCTGCCCGCTCGAGGTGAGCACGTCGAGCTTCTCGCCCGACAGGGTGGAGACGGAGCTGGGCACATCGCGGATGTTTTCCAGACGTCGCTCGGCGGTGACCGTCACCGTCTGCAACACCCCGGGCGCCGGCGCCGCACTCGCAGCCGACGAGGGGCCCGGTGTGCCCTGGGCCCACGCAGCGGGCGCCGTGAACGCCAGTGCGAGTGCCGTGGCCAGCAGCGAACGGGCGACGGGCGGCGAGGTGGCGGGCGACGAGGCGGTTGCGAAGTAACGGGAATCCGGGGGCATGCAAAGCTCCGTGAAGAAGGAACGTTGTCAAAGCAACGCCTATGCCATTCACGCCACGCCCGAATGGCGAGCCGGCCGGGCGGCACGAGCTTCTTTACGCAGCCGCTACGCCGCACTGTCAACACATCGCCCCGGTCGACGTTGTGATGACATCGACACCCCGAGGAGACCCGTCATGAACAAATTGAAGCGTGCCCTGGGCCTTTGCGCCTTGCTGGCGATGGGAACGGCGCTGAGCGGCTGCGTCGTCGTACCGGTACCGTTCGGCTACTACGGCGGCCACCACCACTACCACCGTTGACGCGAGCGGCGCCGCTCAGACGAAGCCGCGGACCGGCGGATCCCTGCCCTCCAGCCGCTGGATCCAGTTGCTCGCCGAGTAGTGCGCCGCGCCGCTCACGGCATGCAGCGTGTAGGCATGTCGCGACCGGTCCGAACGGTTGGCCTCCGACAGATGCGGGAACGCGCCGTCGAAGACGACCAGGGAACCGCGGCGGGCCTCGATCCACTCGAGCCCGCCCAGCTCCCAGGCCGGATCGGCGAGCCGCTCCGTCTTGAAGCCGCTGCCGTCCTCCTGCCGGCGGAACACCTCGCGCAGCCCCTTGCGATGTTGCCCCGGCAAGCCGCCCAGACAACCGTTGCCGCGGTGCGCGTCCTCGATCGCGAACCAGAAGCCGACCACCGAGGCCGGCTCGGTGTAGAGGTAGGTCGAGTCCTGGTGCGGCGTGACCTCGCCGCCGATGCCGGGCGGCTTGAAGATGTACATCGACTGCAGGATGCGCGGGTCGACCAGGCCGATGCCGTCGGCGACCGCCTGGAGGCGCGGGCCGTGCGAGAAGGCGTCGAACACCGGGTCGAGGTCGTGCATCGCATGGCCCAGCTTGTTGACGGCCTCGCCGAGCGGCACCTGCAGGCGGCCGTCGGCGTCGTGAGCGCCCTCTTCGAAGAAGACGCCGATCCGGTTGGCGGAGGCTTCGAAGTAAGCGTCCTTCGAATGGCGCTGGTCGCGCGTCGAGAACACCGTGCCGGCGGCCTTGGGCGCATGCAGTTGCACGAGTTCGAGCGCGCGTTCACGCAAGGCCAGGCACTGCTCGGCGGTGACGAAATCCTCGATGACGAGAACGCCGTCGCGGGCGTAGGCCTGCGCCGCGGCGGGCGGCAGCGAGAGGTCGGTCTGAAGTCGAGTGCGGTGGATCACGGGAAGCTCCGGTGTGGCCGAGTCGGGGGTGTTCGAGCGATGGGTCGATCAGGGCGGGCGGTGCAGGGCGAACCCGGCGGCGGCTTCGACTTCCGGGCTGCACCCCAGCGCCCAGTCGATGTGCTCCCGTACCAGTTCGTCGGCGTCGTCACGGCCCGCGGCCAGCAGGGCGCGCAGCGCCGAATCGTCGTGCTGCCGCAGCGCATTGCCGAGCGCGACCGCCAGGTTGCGTCGCCAGCGCGAATAGCCGATGCGGCGGATCGCACTGCCCTCGGTCATGCGCAAGAAATCGTCTTCCTGCCACGCCCACAGCTGCGCCAGCGTGGCCTCGCCGACCTCCGGGCGGACGTCGAAATCGACCAAGGTGCTGCGCTGTGCGAACTTGTTCCAGGGGCAGGCGAGCTGGCAGTCGTCGCAGCCGTAGATGCGGTTGCCGATCGACGGCCTGAACTCCAGCGGGATCGGTCCGGCATGCTCGATCGTCAGGTAGGAGATGCAGCGCCGGGCGTCGAGCCGGTAGGGCGCGACGATCGCGCCGGTCGGGCAGCTGTCGATGCAGGCGCTGCAACTGCCGCAATGCGGCGCGACCGCCGGCGTCGACGGCAACGGCAGGTCGACGAAAATTTCGCCAAGAAAGTACATCGAGCCGGCATCGCGGCTCAGGTTCAGGGTGTGCTTGCCGCGCCAGCCGAGGCCGCTGCGCGCCGCGAGCTCCACCTCGAGCACCGGCGCCGAGTCGGTGAAGACGCGATGGCCGAAGGGGCCGACACGCGCCGCCAGCCGGTCGGCGAGCCCTTGCAGCCGGCTGCGCAACACCTTGTGGTAGTCGCGGCCACGGGCGTAGAGCGAGACGGTGGCTCGCGCCGGGTCTGTCAGACGTTGCCATTCGATCCGCTGCCAAGCGGGGGCCACCGCCGACGCAGCCGGCAGATAGTCCATCCGGGCCGTGACGACGCGGACGGTACCCGGCACCAGCTCGGCCGGCCGGGCGCGTTTGAGCCCGTGCCGCGCCATGTAGGCCATCGAACCGTGGAAGCCGTTGGCCAGCCAGTCGAGCAGCCCTGGCTCGGCGCCCGACATGTCGACATCGGCCACCCCGATCTGGGAAAATCCCGCCGCCGCGGCCCAGATTCGCAGTTCGGCGAGCAGCGCCGCGCCGTTCGGCGACGCCTCGTGCGACGAACTTCCTGCGACTGGCAACATCCGGTGATTCTAGAAACCCGTCAGCAGCACTGGCCCGACGAGGCCGCCTGCGCCGCGGCCGGCGCGGCGCTGGCCGCCTCCGCCGGCATCGGCATCGGCATCGGCATCGGCATCGGCAACGCCTTCATCGAGCTGCACGGGCCGCTGGGCGCCGGCAAGACGACCTTCGCCCGGCACCTGCTACAGGCACTCGGAGTGCGAGGGCGTGTCAAGAGCCCCACCTACGCCGTGCTCGAATCGTACGAGGTGGCGGGCGCAGGGGCCGCCGAGCCGGGGCACGCCGACGACAGGGGCAGCCTGCAGGTCCATCACTTCGACTTCTACCGGTTCGACGACCCGCAGGAATGGGAGGACGCCGGCTTCCGCGATGTGTTCGCCGGGCCGGGTCTCAAGCTGGTCGAATGGCCGGAAAAGGCCGAGGAGCTGTTGCCGGTGGCCGACCTGCAGCTCTGGATCGAGCCGGTGGAAGGGGCGGATGACGAGACCGCGCGCGAGGTGCGCTTCGTCGCCCGCACCGCGCTCGGCGTCGAGCTGCTCGCGGCCTTGTCTGTCGAGAGCAGTGGCCCATGACGTCAGTGCCTCTACCGGGCCGGCGCCGGGCGCTGCGCTCGATGGGTGTGCTGGCGCTGGCCCTCGGATCGGGCGATCTCGCCTTCGGCGCGAGCATCGTCGCCGTCCGGCTCTGGCCGGCTGCCGACTACACCCGCGTCACCCTCGAGTCGGATCAGGCGCTCGCCGAGAAGCACTTCCTCGCCGACGGCCCTAACCGCCTGGTGATCGATATCGACGGCCTGGAATTGAGCCCCGCCCTGCGCGAGCTGTTCGGCCGGGTGCAGCCCGATGATCCGTTCATCGCCGGGCTTCGGGTCGGCCAGAACCAGCCGCGGGTGGTTCGCCTGGTGATCGACTTGAAGCAGCCGACAGCTCCGCAGCTCTTCACGCTCGGGCCGGTCGCGGCCTACCAGCACCGGCTGGTGTTCGACCTCTACCCGGTCCGCGAGCGCGACCCGCTGCTCACCCTGATCCGCGAAAAGGAAGCCGCCGAGCAGCAGGCCGCGAAGGAAGTGCGAGACGCGCTCGGCGAGTTCATCGGCAGGGTCGACAAGCCGTCGAACGCCCCGGGGACACCTGCGGCGCCTTTCCCGCCAGCGACCGTGACCGCGATGGGGCCGACGGCAACGGTGACCGCGATGGGGCCGCCGGCGCCGGCACCTCTGCCGCCGATGACAGCCATGCCGATGCCAGCCACGCCGACGCCAACCCCGTCCGCGTCGACCCCGTCCACGCCCCTCACCTCCGCATCGCCGGCCGCGCCGCGCCCATCGACTCGCCCAGGCGCCACCACCGACCCGTCGCCTCCGGCCCCCCTGCCGCCGCTCGCCCAGCGCAAGATCGACCGCCTTGTCGTCGTCGCCATCGACCCCGGCCATGGCGGTGAGGACCCGGGCGCCAGCGGCCCGAGCGGGCTGCACGAGAAAGACGTGGTGCTGCAACTCGCGCTGCAGCTGCGCGACAAGCTGAACGCGGTGCCCAACATGCGGGCGATGCTGACCCGCGACGCCGACTTCTTCGTGCCGCTGCACGAGCGCGTCCGCAAGGCGCAACGCGTCCAGGCGGACCTGTTCGTCTCGATCCACGCCGATGCCTTCATCACGCCCGAGGCCCGTGGCGCCTCGGTGTTCGCGCTCAGCCAGGGCGGCGCGAGCAGCGCGGCGGCCCGCTGGATGGCCAACCGCGAAAACGCCGCGGACGCGGTCGGCGGCGTCAACCTGGCCGCGCGCGACCCGGGCGTCCTGCGGGCGATGCTCGACATGAGCACCACCGCGCAGATCCGCGACAGCCTGCGGCTCGGCGGCGAGGTGCTCGGGCAGATCGGCCGGGTCGGCAAGCTGCACAAGGGCAGCGTCGAGCAGGCCGGCTTCGCGGTGCTGAAGGCGCCCGACATCCCGTCGATCCTGGTCGAATCGGCGTTCATCTCCAACCCGGACGAGGAGGCGAAGCTGCGCGACCCCGACTACCAGGCGCAGCTCGTCGCCGCCCTGACGACCGGCATCCAGCGCTATTTCGCGAAGAACCCGCCGCTCGCTCGGTCGCGGCAGTTGTAGGGCGGCTGTGGCAGCATCCGGCCACACCCACGACGGAGAACCGCCTATGCTGCACCCCCAGGCCCGCGCCCTCCTCGAGTTGATCGAGTCGCGCGGCATACCGCCCGTTCATTTGCTGTCGCCGCCCGAAGCGCGGGCCGCCTACCGCGATCGCCGAACCTTCACCCAGCCCGACCCGCCTGCGGTCGGCGAGGTGCGCGAACTGGAGGCGCCCGGCCCGCACGGCGTCATCCCGTTGCGGCTCTACCGACCGCTGCAGGCCGGCGGCCGTCCCGGCGCAGCGCTGCCCGTGCTCGTCTACTTCCACGGCGGCGGCTGGGTGATCGGCGACCTCGACACCCACGACACGCTGTGCCGCGAGCTCGCCAACGGCGCCGGCTGCGCGGTTGTGGCGGTGGATTACCGGATGAGCCCGGAGCACCGATTACCGGCCGCCGTCGACGACTGCATCGCCGCGACCCGCTGGGTCCACGAGCAGGCGGCGGAACTCGGCCTGGACCCGAATCGCCTGGCCGTCGGCGGCGACAGCGCCGGTGGCAACCTCGCCGCGGTCGTCACCATCCATGCCCGCGACGCCCACGGTCCGCAGATCGCCTTTCAGCTGCTGATCTACCCCGCGACCGACCAGCACCGCACGACGGCCTCGCACGCCAGCAATGGCCAGGGCTACCTGCTGACCAGCGATTCGATGAATTACTTCACCGGCCACTACATCGCCGATGTGAAGGATTTCGACGACTGGCGCGCCTCGCCCTTGCTCCACCCCGACCTGTCG
>CAXTDH010000121.1:0-8066 GCA_964242405.1 uncultured Rhizobacter sp.
CAACCACCTGAAGGACGCCAAGGACGAATCCAACCCCTACTTCACCTACGACCCCGCCAAGTGCATCGTCTGCAACCGCTGCGTCCGGGCTTGCGAGGAAGTCCAGGGCACGTTCGCCCTGACGATCAGCGGCCGCGGCTTCGAATCGCGTGTGTCGGCGAGCCAGAACGAGCCGTTCATGGAGTCGGAGTGCGTCAGCTGCGGCGCCTGCGTCCAGGCCTGCCCGACGGCCACCCTGCAGGAAAAATCGATCATCTGGATGGGCCAGCCGGAGCACAGCGCCATCACGACCTGCGCCTATTGCGGGGTCGGCTGCGCCTTCAAGGCGGAAATGAAGGGCACCGAGGTCGTGCGCATGGTGCCCTGGAAGGACGGCAAGGCCAACGAAGGCCATTCCTGCGTCAAGGGCCGCTTCGCCTGGGGCTATGCCACGCATGCCGACCGCATCCTGAAGCCCATGATCCGGGCCGCGATCACCGACCCGTGGCAGGAAGTGAGCTGGGAGGCGGCGCTCGGCCATGCGGCGAGCGAATTCAAGCGCATCCAGGCCAAGCACGGGCGCAACTCGATCGGCGGCATCACCTCGTCGCGCTGCACGAACGAGGAGGCCTACCTGGTTCAGAAGCTGGTCCGCACGGCGTTCGGCAACAACAACGTCGACACCTGCGCCCGGGTGTGCCACTCGCCGACGGGCTACGGCCTGAAGCAGACGCTCGGCGAATCGGCCGGCACGCAGACGTTCAAGTCGGTGGACAAGGCCGACGTGATCGTCGTCATCGGCGCCAACCCGACCGACGGGCACCCGGTGTTCGCCTCGCGCATGAAGCGGCGCCTGCGGGAAGGCGCCAAGCTGATCGTCGTCGACCCGCGGCGCATCGACATCGTCAAGTCACCGCACATCCGGGCCGAGCACCATTTGCAGTTGCTGCCGGGGACGAATGTCGCGGTGATCACCGCCATGGCGCACGTCGTCGTCACCGAGGGCCTGGTCAAGGAGGAATTCGTCGCAGAACGTTGCGACCTGGCCTCGTTCGAGGCTTGGCGCAGCTTTGCCGCCAAGCCTGAGAACTCGCCTGAAGCGCTGGCAGCCGCCACCGGCGTGCCGGCCTCCGAACTGCGTGCCGCGACGCGGCTCTACGCGACGGCCGGCAACGGCGCCATCTACTACGGCCTGGGCGTGACCGAGCACAGCCAGGGCTCGACCATGGTGATGGGCATCGCCAACCTCGCGATGGCGACCGGCAACGTCGGCCGCGAAGGCGTCGGCGTCAATCCGCTGCGCGGCCAGAACAACGTGCAGGGCTCCTGCGACATGGGCTCGTTCCCGCACGAGCTGCCCGGCTACCGTCATGTCTCGGACAGCACGGCGCGGGCGGCCTTCGAAGGCGCCTGGGGTGTGGAGATCGACTCCGAACCCGGCCTGCGCATCCCCAACATGTTCGACGCGGCGCTGGCCGGCACCTTCAAGGGCCTCTACTGCGAGGGCGAGGACATCGTCCAGTCGGATCCGAACACCCAGCATGTGGCCGCGGCGATGCTGGCGATGGAATGCGTCGTCGTCCAGGACCTGTTCCTGAACGAGACCGCCAAGTACGCGCATGTGTTCCTGCCCGGCTCGTCGTTCCTGGAGAAGGACGGCACCTTCACGAACGCCGAGCGGCGGATCTCACGCGTCCGCAAGGTCATGCCGCCGAAGACCGGGCTGACCGATTGGGAAGTCACCGTCGAGCTGTCGCGGGCGCTCGGCTACGACATCAACTATGCCGGCCCCGAAGCCATCATGGCCGAGATCGCGGCCCTGACGCCGACCTTCAGCGGCGTCAGCTACAAGAAGATCGACGAACTCGGCAGCATCCAGTGGCCTTGCAACGACGCGGCGCCCGAGGGCACCCCGACCATGCACGTCGACCGCTTCGTGCGCGGCAAGGGCAGGTTCATGGTGACCCAATACGTCGCCACCGACGAGAAAGTGACGCGCCGCTTCCCGCTGCTGCTGACGACCGGCCGCATCCTGTCGCAGTACAACGTCGGCGCGCAAACGCGGCGCACCGAGAACAATCAGTGGCACCATGAGGACCGGCTCGAGATCCACCCCCACGATGCCCAGGAGCGCGGCATCAAGGACGACGACTGGGTCGGCATCCAGAGCCGCGCCGGCGACACCGTGCTGCGCGCGACCGTCTCCGAGCGCATGCAGCCGGGCGTGGTCTACACGACCTTCCACTTCCCGGAATCGGGTGCCAACGTCATCACGACCGACAACTCCGATTGGGCGACCAATTGCCCCGAGTACAAGGTCACCGCGGTGCAGGTGATGCCGGTGATGCAGCCGTCGGCCTGGCAGGAGGAGCACAGCCGCTTCGACCGGCTGCAGCAGGCCTTGCTGGTCGGCTCGGTGAGCGCTGTGGACGCGTCGGCTGCCGGGTGACCGTCGCCTCGCAGTGGGTCAGCGGTCATCGGTCATCGGTCGGCAGTCGGCAGTCTGGTCCAGATTCCTTTCTTGAACGGCAGGCGCCATGCAGCAGAACCTCGTCACCATGGCCAACCAGATCAGCGACTTCTTTCGCTTCCAGGGTGACGAGCAGTCGGCCATGCGCAGCATCGCCGCCCATCTCCACCACTTCTGGGCGCCATCGATGCGGCGCGACCTGGTGGCTTGTCTGGATACCGGGGCCGGCGAGCAGATGCAACCGTTGGTCAGGTCTGCCGTCCTCCACTACAAGGACAGATTGCTCAACAAGCCGTCGCCGGTGCCAGGAGAGGAGCAACTGGAGGAGCCGCCGGGAGGCGGGGACGCCGGCTGACGACACGCCCCCTCGACGCCTTGCGACGCCCGCGCCACCCGCCGTTCGAAGCGGCCAGCGCGACGCCCGTGCCTTCGCGCCACGGGCAACCAACCGTCTGCGTCAGCGCTCAGCGCGATGCAGCCGGGCCGGCGCCCTTCGGTGTCGCCGCCTTGTCGCCGCGCGGCGATGTGGCACCGGGCGGCAGTCCCGGGGTCGAACCGGTATTCGGGTCGGTGGGCATCGTTCCAGCGGCGCCCGGGCGGCCAGCGGCACCGCCCGTCATGGCGCCACTGGCACCGCTTGCCGGCGTGGCGGCCTTGTTGCCGCGCGTCGACGTGGCGCCCGGCGGCATCCCGGCCGGTGTGCCGCTCGCGGCGGCCTGGCCACCGGCCGCAGCCCCCGACGCCGATCCGGTTTGCGCGAGCGCAGCCACCGATACCGACGCGAGCGCCAGCGCCGCCAGCTTCGCGGCCATCATTGAATTCTTTTCCATCGAGTCTCCTTCGTTGTGACGAACGTCCAGTCGCCGCTTTCGGCTTCGGACTCCTGTCGGGACTTCCTGCTCCAAACTTCCCGCTTCACACTTCCTTCGTGTCGAACATCAGCAGCTCGACACCGGCCTGCGCGAAGTTCGCCAGATCGGCGGCCGTGGCCTGACCCTCCGGCGTGATCAGGGCGGCCTGGATGGCGGCGAGCGAATCGAAGCCGAGGACGGCCACCAAGTGGTAAGGCGAATCACCCGCGCCCGACGCGACCGGGCCGGTGCTCACCTCATAGCTGCGCAAGCCGGGCAGCTTCTTGGCGGTCGGAACATGGGTCGAGGCGTAATGCGCATCGAACGCCGACGGGTCAGCCGGCTTTTTGTAGAGTGCAATCAGTTTGGCCATGTACTTATCTCCTGACGGATTTGTTGTGGGAATCGCAGCCAAACCTTACATCGCCGGGGCCGAACGCGCGACCAGCGGCAACCCTAGAAGTCGTACCAGCCGAGGCCGACGATGAAGCCGTTGCTGCGGCTGCCGCCCATGCGCTGCTGCTGCAGGCTGAAGTCGATCGCGAGCTTGTCGCGGCGCAGCCAGTGGCGGGCGCCGACTTGCGCGAACGTCGCCCCGCTCTCGCGCGCCAATTCGCCGAAGAAGAGCGTGCGCGGGAGCAGCTCTCGCTCGAGTGCGACTGCGCCGGTCCAGTTGCGGCGCACATCGCGCGTCTTGCTGATGCCGGCGTTGAAGTGCAGGTAGCCGCCGCCGTCGCCGCCCCATGCGATCGACAGTGGCACTTTGAAGCGCATCGACGGCACCGTGCCGTCACTCTCCCGGGTTCGTTCCGCCGAGAGCGCGGCGCTGACGCCCCAGCCCCAGCCGTCGGGCGCGACGCCCTTAAAGATCTGCTTGACCTCGACCTCGGCTTCATGACCGGTGTCGCTGACGCGGCGATCCAGGTAGCGCGACAGCTCGACCTGCACCGTGGTGCCGGGCCGGAAGGTGTACTCGGGTTCGACCGACAGGCCGCGCACGCTGCCCAGGCGCTGCACCCACGACTCGAACGACCAGCTCTGTGCATCCTCCTCGAGGATCGCCGTGCGAGCGAGTTGATACGGCCGGTCGTTGCCCCAGGCCGTCGGCAGGGTCAGGGTGGTCGCGGTGAAGAGCGCGATCGAGACGCCGCGGCGCCGCACGGCGCTGGCGATAACGCTGCCACTGCCACTGCCACTGCCACTGCCACTCACGATCCACGAACACATGCCAACAATCCACGAACACATCCGCGAACCTTTCGGGTGAACAACGTGCGCCGATCGGGTCATTCGCCAGCCAATGAAATCCACGCCCGCAGGGCACGCCCTGCCGCGGGCAGTGACCTCGAATACCGCGCCAGCAACATCACCAGCGCCAAGGCGGCGAACACCAGTCGCCCGTCGGCCCGGACCGTCGTCGGCTTGGCGAGCGCCGGTGCGGTCAGGGCCGTGGCGAGGGCCTGCGCCGACTCGAGGCGCACGAACGACAGGCCACGCTCGCTAGCGAGCAACCGCAGATACGGCTCGCGCAGGGCCGAGAGGTGCTCGCGGCCCGGCGTGGCGCCCAGCGCCGGTGTCAGCACGGCGGCCTCGTCTTCCACCAGGCGCTCGCCTTTGACGCCGGCGTCCCGGCCGCCGCTGTAGACGTCGGCTTGCGCGACCTGGTCGGCGGCCCAGAAGCCGAGCGGCCGGCCGCTCGGGTCGCGCTTCGGGATCGGTGCCGGCTGCAGGCCGCCGACGCCGACGATCAGCCCCGCCACCTCGCCGGGCTTGCCGTCGAAACGGGGTCGATGGCGCGGGCTCAGCGGCGGCGCCTCCTGGCCGTCGGTGAGGAAGACGAGCGAGGGGTTGCCGGTCAGGCGGGTGGCGACATCGAGACCGCTGTGCAGGCCCTTGGCGATCTCGCTGTTGCCCGTCCAGGCCATTCGGCCGTCGATGCCCGCGAGCGTGGCGCGCAGTTCGCCCAGGTTGGCGCAGACCTCGACCGGTTCGAGCAGCAGGAAGGAACGGTAGCCGGTGAAGACACCCCAGCCGACCTTCGATCCGCACGGCAGGCGCAGCAGGGCCTGACGCAGCGCGTGTTTGGCGTAGTTGAGGCGCGAGACCGGCTTGGCGTCGAGCGACTCGTCCTGCACGTCCATGCTCTGGGTGATGTCGAGCAGGATCACATGGTCGAAGCGGTCGCGCTGCACCGGCCAGCCGGGCTGGACGAGGCAGACGGCCAGTGCCGCGGCAGCGCCGATCAGGAGCCAGCGCTCCGGACGCGGCCGCCAAGCCTCCGCCATCGAGCGCAGCCGACCGAGCGTGGTCATCGCGTGCGGCTCATCGCGTGCGGCTCATGATGTACGGCTCATGGCGTGCGGCTCATGACCTGCGGCTCATGGCGTGTGGCTCCCGGCGGGTGGCTCATGGCAGCCCGGGTGAATAGCCCCGCATGGTCGTCGCCGCGCGTTCGCGGTTCTCGGCCTCGCCGGCCGGCGGGCCTTCCGCGTCGCCGGGGTCGGGCAGCAGACGTTGCGCGCGCTCCAGGTTGTAGCGGGCGTCCCAGTGCTGCGGGTCGTCGCGCAGCACCTCGCGGTAATACTCCTTGGCCAGTTCGAGCAGGGCGATGGCCTGCCCCGGCTGGGCGGTCGCCTGGACCTCGATCGCCTGGCGGACGAGCAGATTGGCGCTGTTGTAGCGCGCCGCCCCACCGACCCGCGGATCGCCCTGCAAGGCGCGGTAGCGGTTCAGCGCCGCCTCGCGCGCGGCGCTGGCGGCCGGCGCCTGCGATTGCGCCAGCCGATGCGCTTGCGCGAAGCGCAGCTCCGGTGGCTGCCCCACGGCATCGGCGACCGGCGCGCCAGCGGCGATCAGCGCGTTGCTTTGCGCCGCGCGCCACAGGGTCACGCCGTCGACGAGCATCGCCACGGCCAGCAGCGCCAGGAGGGCGAAGACGATGCGCGTGCGTCGGCGGGTGGTCAGGCCCATCGCCGCAGCTCCAGCAGGTTGGCCGCCAGCAGCAGCAGCACGCCGGCCAGTGCCGCGGCGTAGCCCCAGGCCGAGAGCTCGCGCCGCGGGATCGTGTCCTGGTAGGTGATGGGCAGGTTCTCGAGCCGGTTCACGTCGTCGACCGCCTGCTGCAGCGCCTGCGGCGTGCCCGCCTCGTAAGCGCGGTACGGGGTGCCGAGCGAAAGAAAGTAGCGGTGCAGGAAATACTCCGGCACCGCATCGGCATTGGCGGGCGGCTCGGCCTGGTCGGGCAGCAGGCCGGGGCTCAGGGCCGAACGGATGTAGATCCAGTAGATCGCGGCCCGGGTGTTGCGGACGAGGTGGGCGATGTGCTCGCGCTCGCCAGGGTCGATGCGGTCACCGCCATCGGAGACCAGCATGATGATGCGCGAACCGGTGTAGGGCCGGTCCGCGAAGTAGCCGAGCGCCGATTCGAGGGCCAGCGCGATGTTCGTCTCCGACAGGCCGCGGCCGATGCTGCCGGCGTTGATCGCCGCCTGGATCACCTCGCTCTTCTGCGTGAACTCGAGCAGGCGCAGCGGCAAGGTGCTGAAGGCGATCATGCCGAAGCGGTCTTCGGGGCGCTTGGCCGCGAACTCCGCCAACACGCGGCGGGCGACGGCGCCCTTGGTTTCGCGCGCCTGGTTGCCGCGCAGATTCGAGTAGTAGGCGAGCGCCTCCGGGCCGGTGCCTTTGATGGCCGGGTTGCCGCCGCCGCCGAAGTTCTGGTCCATGCTGCTGCTGCGGTCGAGCACGAGCACGATCTCGGCGCCGCGGCCGACTTTTTCGACCTGGAACTCGGGTCGGTACGGGCCGGCCATGGCGACGATCAGCGCTGCCAGCGCCAGCAGCGCCGCCAGTCGAAGCGCCCACTGCAGCAGCTGGGAGCTGCGGTCGCGGACCAGCAGCGCGGCCCAGGTGTTGGGCAACGCACCACGGGCCTGGGCGATCAGGGGCAGGAGCGCGAGCGGCAGCAACCAGAGCCATGCGGGCTGGTCGAAGCTCATGGTGCGACCTTCGATGCGCGGTCGAACCAGCGCCATGCCGGTCGGTCGAAGCACATCTCGCGACCCTGCACGGAGCCGTCGGAGCAGAGCCGTGCCGGTTGGTCGCCGCTCATCTGGTGACCCTTCGCGGGCTGTCGGCGATGGGCGGCCGCCCAGTGGCGCCCGATCTCATGCGGCGCCTCGCTCGAGATCCCGACAACGGCGCGCCAGGGCGACCAGCGACCGTGCGTCGACCGCGGCCCGGCCGTCGCCAGCGAAGAACTCGTCGCGGGACTGCTCGAAGAAGCGCACGAGCTCATTGCGCAGCGGGGCGTAGCGCGGCACGCGGGCGATGAACGCATCGAGCTGCGGCGCGAACAGCACCTGCCCGGCCGTCTCGTTGAGCGCTGCGTGCAGGCGCTCGAACGCGGCGCGACGTTGCGCCGCGTCGGGCCGGGCCGGCAGCGTTTTCAGCGCCGCCCAGGCACGGCCGAACGGGCGGTGCCGCTGCGCCGACCAGGGCAGCACGAGGTAGACCCGCGCGAGGTAGCCGAGCAGCAACAACGCCGCAGCCGAGGCCGCGATCAAGCGCCGGCGCGGCGCTTCGGTGGCAAACAGGGGCGGCTCGGCATCCGGGCGCAACTCGCCGAGGCCGACACGCGTCGCGGCATCGGCGGGCGTGAGCGGCGCGACGGTCACCGGCCAGGCGTCGATACGCAGGGTCTGGGGCCGCGGCGAGCCGGTGAAACGCAGTTCGACCGGCGGCATCTCGAGCACCCGCACCTCGCG
>CAXTDH010000122.1:0-8041 GCA_964242405.1 uncultured Rhizobacter sp.
CCCAGGCCAAAGGCGATCGCCGGGAACACCGATTAGAACGGCGCCCGGTAGCTGCGCGTCAGCCCGGGCTAGTCAGCACGCACCTAGAAGAGCGCGGCCATCGAGATCAAATACATGACGATCGCGCCGAGCACCGACATCGTGACGATGTTGGCAGTGAGCGTCTGGCCGCCGAACTTGATCCATTCGTCGCTGAAGATCGCGACGACGCCGATGGCGCCACCTGCCAGCAGCGCCCGGTGCGGTGTGCCGAAACGGGCGCTGAGGCCGGCGAAATATGTCGGCAGGTAGCCGGCGCGGGCCAGCGCGAAGATCTGCCGCGAGTAGCCCATGATGATGCCGTGGAAGGAGGCGATTAGCCCGAACAGGCCGATCCAGACCAGCATGTGCAGCCAGCCGCTGTCGGCGCCGACGACCGCCTTCATCGCCTGCGGCAGTGGGTCGTTGATGTTGGCGAGCTGCCGCCAGTCGCCGACGCCGCCGGCCATCACCATCACGCCGAAGGCGAGCAGCACGAGCGTGACGATGCCGGTGGTGTAGGCGACCGGTATCGTCCGCTGCGGGTCCTTGGCCTCCTCCGCCGCCATGGCCGCGCCCTCGATGGCGAGGAAGAACCAGATCGCGAACGGGATCGAGGCGAAGATGCCGGGAACGGCCGCGCCATTCAGCACGTCGCCGCCGGCCCAGCCATGGGCCGTGAAGTTGGCGAGCGACCAGCCAGGTGCGACCACGCCCATGAAAGCCAGCAACTCGCCGATCGCGAGCAAGGTCACGAACAGCTCGAAGGCCGCGGCGATGCCGACGCCGACCCAGTTGAGCGTGATGAACACGACATAGGCGCCGAGCGCGAACCACTTCGGGTTGACGCCGGGGAACTGCACGTTGAGGTAGGCGCCGATGGCGAGCGCGATCGCCGGCGGCGCGAACACGAACTCGACCAGCGTCGCGAAGCCGGCGACGAAGCCGCCGGTCGGCCCGAACGCCCGCCGGGCATAGGCGAACGGCCCGCCGGCATGCGGTATCGCCGTCGACAGCTCGGTGAAGCTGAAGATGAAGGTCGTGTACATGGTCGCGACCAGCGCCGTCGCGACCAGGAAGCCGAGCGTGCCGGCGGTGTTCCAGCCGTAGCTCCAGCCGAAGTACTCGCCCGAGATGACCAGGCCGACGGCGATGCCCCAGAGCTGGAACGGGCCGAGGACGCGCTGAAGGTGGCCGCCGGCGGGCGCGCCATCGCTCGATCGATCGGATGTGCTCATCACGCCGTCTTTCTCTCGGTCACTGGCAGGCGCAGTGGCGTCGTCGCCGCGGCTCGCAAGAGGAGTGCCAGGCTCACCTGTGGCGAGTATCGCGCGCGCCCCGGGTGCTGCGCCCTGTCGTCAGCGGCGCCGGATCGCGCCGAACCAGAAGCAGACGGCGGCCGGCAGCCCGAGCCCGAGCCACGAGGCCGCGTCCCAGCCGCCATCGCCGATCAGGCCGGCGACCAGGCCGAAGCTGCCGAGTGCCGCGAGCACGACCGGCGCGGCCCAGGTCGAGCGGCGCCACCGGCTGCACGAACGCGGGGCCGCGGGCCTGGCGGCGCGCGGCGCGCTCGCCACGGGCCGGTGCTTCGTCCACCACAACCAGAGCCCGCTGCCCAGCACGACGATCGTGATCACGTCGAGCACCGCCCAGAGGATCTGCAGCGGCAGGCCGCCGTAGTCGCCGAAGTGCAGGGGCTGCGCGAGCTGCATCAGGGCGAGGTACCACGGCGGCTCCCGGCTCGCGGTGACGTCGCCGGTCGCCGCGTCGACCAGCACCGGCTTGTGCAGCCGCGAAGTGAGCGGGGCGTCGCCGCGCAGGTAGACGCCGTAGTGGTGGGGGCTCGTGAACGCGGTGCCGGGGAAGGCGACGAACTTGACGCGCATCGACGGCTCGCGGGCGAGTGCCGCATCGACCGCGCGCTGCAGCGAGCCGAGCCGCACGAGCGGCGGCTGGTCGCGGTACGGCGCGACCATCTCGGCCAGCTGGTCACTGCGCCAGTAACCATAAGCCAGGTCGACCAGCGTGTTGACGACGCCGGTCGCGCCGACCACCAGCGCCCAGGCGACGGTCGCGATGCCGAGCAGGTTGTGCAGATCGAGCCAGCGGGTGCGCGGCGACTTCGTGCGCCGCACCTCGCCGAACCCTAGCTTCTTCATGAAGGGCGCGTAGAGCACCACGCCGGAGACGATCGAGGCCAGCAGCAACAGGCCCATCGCGCCGAGGAAAAGCTTGCCCGCGAGCCCCGCGAACAGGTCGACATGCAGGTGGTTGACGACGTGCATGAAGCCGCTGTCGAGCGGCGGCTCGTTCAGCGCGGCGCCGGTGCGGGCGTCGACGGCCCCCTGCTTCAGGCCCGTGCCGTCGGCGGCGAGCGCGAGCGTCACGTACCAGACGCGGTCGTCGTCGATCTCCTGCGAGACGAAGCGAACCTGGGCACCGGGGTAGCGGCCCTGGGCGACCTGGAGCACCCGGTCGAGCGAGACCCGTGGCACTGCCGCCGGCAGTTCGGGCGCTTCGACGACGTGGCCGAGCGCGTGGGCGATCTGGTGGTCGAAAACGAGCGGCAAGCCGGTCAGGCAGAGCAGCAGCATGAACACCGTGCAGACCAGACTCGTCCATTTGTGCACCCAAATCCAGGTGCGGAGCGAGCGCCGGCCCGCGGCGGCGACGGGGCCCGCCGCTACGGCCACGGCATCGGCGCCGGCGGCCTGGTCGAGCACGGCATCTTCGGCCATGCAGCGCCCGGCCTCAGAAATCGACGCTCGCGCTCAGCGAGACGCTGCGCGGCGCGCCGAGCACGAGGTAGCCGGCACCTGGATAGCCGCCCACCGACGACCAGTACGAACGGTTCGCCACGTTGTCGACCCGCGCACGCAGCGTCACCAGGCGGCCCTGCAGGTCGAAGCCGTAGCGGGCGCCGAGGTCCAGGCGCGTCCACGAGGGCACGTTCAAGGTGTTGGGCGCGTCGGCATACGTCCCGCCGGTGTAGACGACGCGGCCGTCGACGGCGAGTCCGGTCAGCCCCGGCACGTCCCACTCGACGCCGAGGTTGGCCTGCGTCTTCGGCACGCCGATCACCCGCTTGCCGTCGGTCGCGGTGCTGCCGGTCGACTGCTGCTCGGCGTCGAGCCAGGTCAGGCCGCCGAGCACCCGCACGCCCTTCGCCGCGATGCCGAAGAGCGACAACTCGGCGCCTCGGTGGCGGTCTTCGCCGCTGGCGACGAACACGTTCGCGGCGTTGACGTAGGAGCGTGGCTTGCGGGTCGAGAAGAGCGCCAGGCTGCCGCCGAGCGTGCCGCCGTCGTACTTGATGCCGACCTCCTCCTGCTTCGAGACGTAGGGCGGCAATACCTCGCCCTGATTCACCGGCGGCGGCGCACCGAACGCGCCGGCGGCGGTGTCGCCCTGCGTCAGGCCCTCGATGTAGTTGCCGTACACCGACAACTGCTGGCCGAGCTTGTAGAGGGCGCCGACGCTCGGGCTGACGCGGCTCTTGTCGTAGTTCGCGTAGAGCGCCGCCGTGCCGTAGGCGTAGTTCGCGATGTCGAGCGCCTGGCGACGCAGGCCGAGCGTCAGCAGCAAGCGGTCGTCGAGCAGGCCGAGCGTGTCGCCGATCGCGACGCTGGTGAGCTTGGTGCGGGTCGTGAGGCGCGGCTCGTCGAGCGAGCCGCCGAAGCCGGCGCTGGCCGTGAAGGCCGGCTGCGGGTAGGGCACCGGGTCGTAGATGTTGGTCGGCAGCTGGTTGCCGAAGTCGAAACCGTAGGCGTTCTCGGTGCGCAGCTGAAAGGCCGCGAACGATGCCACCCACTGGTGGCTGACCGGGCCGGTCCGCAGCTTGCCGCGGATGCCGAGCTCGCCGGTATCGACGTGGTCACGTCGGGTGTTGTCGAAGCGATAGGTGCTGGCGGCGCCCGTCGCGGCGTCGCTGACGGTCGGATTGGCGAGCGAGTTCGCTTCCGAGCTGCGCCGCAGGCCGTAGGCCGCCCAGGCGGTGATGGCCGGGGCGAGGTCGACTTCGCCCCGGAAGGTGCCGAACAGGTCGCGCTCGTTCGAGTACGACCAGGGCTGGGCGAAGTTGCTGGCGGCGTCGGGCGCGCTCGGCACCGCGGTGGTTGCCAGCGAGACGTTCGGCCGGGTGCCGCGCAACCGGTTCTCCTGCCAGCCGAGATCGGCCGAGAGCCGCACGTCGCGGCTGTGCCAGTCGAGGCCGAGGGCCAGCAGGTCGAGCTTCGAATGCTCGTCGTCGACGGCGCTGCCGCCACTGTGGTGCGAAGCGTTGAAGCGCACGCCGGCCGCGTTGTCGGGCCCGAAACGGCGCGAGATGTCGGTCGAGACAGCGGTCTGGCCGCCGCTGGACCAGCCGGCCGTGACGCGCGTCAGCGGCTCGTTCGTCGCCCGCTTGGGCACCAGGTTGATGGCGCCGCCGATGCCGTCGCCGCCCGGGCTGGCACCGTTCAGGAACGCGGTGGCGCCACGCACCAGTTCGACCCGCTCGAAGAGTTCGGTCGCGATGTACTGGCGCGGCAGCAGGCTGTAGAGGCCGTTGTAGGCGACGTTGTCGGAGCCGAGGATGAAGCCGCGGATGAAGTACGACTCCTGGAAGTTGCCGAAGCCGCGCGCCATGCGCACCGTTGCGTCGTTCTGCAGCACATCGCCGACGCTCCTGGCCTGGCGGTCCTGGATCAACTCGTTGGTGTAGGCGGTGAGGCTGAACGGCGTCGACATGAGGTCCTGGCTGCCGAGGATGCCGACCCGGCCGCCGCGGGCGACCTGGCCCCCCGGGTAGGCTGGCTGCAGGCCAGCGGCAGAGGCGTCAGCGCTTGCTCTCACGGTGACGGGCGGCAAGGTGAGCGGCACCGCCGAGGCCGCCTCCGCGGGCGGCGGTAGGGCCGGTTGAGCCTGCGCGACGGAAAAAGCGCACGACGCGATGGCCAGCGCAGGCAAGGAAAAGCGAGGGGACATGGGGATCACTCAATGCGAATGATTCTCATTGTAGTGTCGAGGTTGAACTGTCGCCGCAATCCTTCGGGCCTCCTGCCCACCCGACTGCACTCGGCCCTGCGATCCGGAAAGCACTCAGGCGTGCGCCCCCACCACCACCGGCACCTCGGTCGCCGGTGGCGTGTTGCGGCTGCGCCCACTGCGCACGATGCCGCCGATCATCACCATGCCGACGCCGGGGATGTCGCCCTGCTGGATGCTCTCGAGGATGTTCTTGCCGGAGGCGTGCTGCGCCCGGTCGAGGAAGACGAAATCCGCCTCTCGCCCGACTTCGATCAGGCCGCAATTCAGCTCCCGGATGCGCGCCGTGTTGCCGGTCGCGAAGCAGAAGACGATCTCCGCCGGGATGTTCGCCAGGCTCGACAGCATCGCGATCATTCGCAGAATGCCGAGCGGCTGAACACCTGAACCCGCCGGGCCGTCGGTGCCTAGGATCACCCGGTGCGGGCACTTGAGCTGCAGCGCCATCTTCGCCGCCGCGATGGCCACCCGCTCGTTGCCGTTGTGGACGATCTCAATCGCCCGGGCGCTGCGCTCGCACAACTCGCAGACATGCGCCTCCGGCAGCGAGGTGGTGCCGCCGTTGATGTGGCCGATGATGTCGGCGTCGGCCTCGAGCACCACGTCCTTGTCGATCAGGCCGGAGCCCGGAATCGACGGCCCGCCGGTGTGGATCGTGCTCTGGATGCCGTGGGCGCGCGCCCATTTCACCATCTGCGCCGCCTCGGCTCCAGCCTTCACCGAGCCCAGGCCGATCTCGCCCAGCAGGCCGACGCCGGCTTCGGCAAGCTCCCGAAAATCCGACTCGACCATGCCGCGCTCGACCACCGGCGCGCCGGCCAGCACCTTGACGCCGTTCGGCCGGAAGTTGTCAAAGGCGCGTTGGGCGGTGATGGCGAGCGCCTTCAGGCCGACGATGTCCCGTGGCCGGCCGGGCAGGTGCACCTCGCCGGCGGAAATCATGGTCGTGACGCCGCCGTGCATCGTCGAGTCGATCCAGCCGAGCTGGCTCTGGCGCGGCGTCCAGTCGCCGAAGACGGGGTGGACGTGGCTGTCGATCAGGCCGGGGCAGAGGCAGGTGCCGCGGGCGTCGATCACGACGTCGGCCCGGTCGGTGTCGAGGTCGGGCTCCTTGCCGACGCCGTGGATGAAGCCGTCCTCGACGACCACGGTATCGGCTTCGAGGATCGGCCGGTCGATGTCGCCCGAGAGCATCAGGCCGATGTTGCGGATCACCACCTTGCCGGATCGGCCGGTGCTCGCGAGGTCTGCCATGGGGGCTCCGAAAGGCTGAACGGCGCTGGAAATTATGGTCCGAGCATGGCGTGCCGGTTGCGTCAGAATCGTGAGCTGCGCCGATCGTTTGCAGCGTGACCGGACGGAACCGGAAAGTTCAGGAGGGGTTTGCCATGGGCGCGATGAAGGAGACGACCGTCGGCCTCTATGCCGCTGACTACTACGCCTGGGTTCATCATCAGGCCGAGGCGCTTCGGCGTGGTGACATGGCGGGCCTCGACATCCAACACCTGATCGACGAGGTGGAATCCTTGGGCCGCAGCGAAGAACGAGAGCTCGAGAGCAGGATGGAGCAGTTGCTGATGCACTTGCTCAAATGGCAGTACCAACCGGCGACCCAGGGCCCATCCTGGACCGGATCGATTCGTGAGCAGCGGCGCCGTCTCGATCGACTCTTCAGGCGGATGCCGTCGCTGCGGGCAAAAGTGGGCGAGTTCCTGGCGGACGACTATGAAGTGGCCCGTGAGTTGGCTGCTGCCGAAACCGGGCTTGCGCTCGACCGGTTGCCCGAAGCTTGTCCCTACACGGTGGTGCAGATTCTCGACCTGGAATGGTTGCCGACGGTGACCGCGTAACGAGCCTACGAATCGGAAACCCGAGCCCGAAGACCCAAGGACTTCCGTTCGACGCCGCCGTGTGGGTCTTGCGGCGGCTCGTCAGCTGGGCACCATCGACGCCGCGGCGAGCCGCGACGGCGCCTTCAAGTCGGCGACGTCGTCACCACCTGCCCGCCCTTGACCGGCAAGGTCGCGCCCGGCTTGAACGACGTCCGCGCGACGCCTTGATTGCCTTCGAGGCGATAGGTGACGTCGTAGCCGACCACCTTGTGCGATTTCTCGTTGACCGTCCGGCAACGATGTTCCGTCGTCACGACCACATCCCGATCCTGCAGGTTCTTCTGGACACGATTGCCCGTGTAGCCGCCCGCAGCCACGCCGGCCACCGTCGCCAGCGTGTTGCCGGTGCCGCCACCGATCGTATGGCCGAGCAGGCCGCCCGCCAGGCCGCCGACCACGCTGCCGGCTATGCGCTGCTGATCCTGCACCGGCGCCTGGTGCCGCACCTGGACGTTCTCGCAGCGTTCCTGAGGCGTGACCACGGTTTCGGTCACTTCCTTCACGGCGACGACATCGGCGAACTTCGGCTGGTTCAGCGTCTTGTAGCCGGTGACGCCGCCCGCAGCCAGCACCACCATGGCAATGCCGCCCACGGCGATTCCCTTGACCATCGACTTGTCCATCCGGCTTCTCCCATTTGTATCAATCTGCGATTTTGATCGGGATCGCGAGCGAAAGTCGCCAGCGCTGGCTTTCACGCCGGCTGGCGCGGCAGCATTGCACGGACCGTCAATGCGACGCGTCGGGCAGCGGCAGGGGCGAAGCAGGTGCAGGCCCGGGCGGGGAGGTCGGCTTCTCCTGCCCTGCCTTTGCATCCTCGGAGGCACTCCCCGCCCTGGCGCCGTCGCTGCCGGCACCGGCCTTGCGCGCCCGCCGTGCCTTCACCTTCTTCTCGTACCAATAGTGCACCCTGTCGAGATAGAGGTAGATCACCGGCGTCGTGAAGAGCGTCAGCATCTGCGACAGGATCAGCCCGCCGACCATCGCATAGCCGAGCGGCCGGCGCAGCTCCGAGCCCGAGCCGTGGCCGAGCATCAGCGGCAGGCCCGAGAGCAGCGCGCACATCGTCGTCATCATGATCGGCCGAAAGCGCAGCAGGCAGGCCT
>CAXTDH010000123.1:0-8030 GCA_964242405.1 uncultured Rhizobacter sp.
CGTCCGGCGACCTCTACATCGAGATCCGGATCAAGGCGCACGACATCTTCGAGCGTGACAACGACGACCTGCATTGCACCGTGCCGGTCGGCCTGACCACCGCCTGCCTGGGCGGCTCGATCGAGGTGCCGACGCTGGGCGGCAAGGCGGAGATCGAACTCCCCGAGGGCACCCAGCACGGCAAGACCTTCCGTCTGCGCGGCAAGGGCATCAAGGGCGTGCGCTCGAGTTACCCGGGCGATCTGTACTGCCATGTCAGCATCGAGACGCCGATCAAGCTGACCGAGCACCAGCGCAAATTGCTCAAGGAACTCGACGAAGCCTTCCGCCACTCCGGCGACCGGCATTCACCGACCACCAAGAGCTGGACGGATCGGGTCAAGGACCTGTTCAAGTAAGGTCGCGGAGCTCGGCACTGCAGGGCTGACGTCGAGCAGCGGGGCCCGTCGCGCCGGTGTCTACCGGCCCCGGTCCACCGCGCACGGGGCGGGTAGCCGCCCGGGCGTCGACAATAGCGGGCATGACGACCCGCCGACGACTTTCCGCCAGCGCCCGACGCCGGTCGAGCGACGGATGGAACCCCTTGACGCTGGCGGCGCTCGCCGGCATCTGGATTGCGGTGCTGCCGAACTGGCCACTGTGGCGCACGCTCGCGGCCCTGCCCGAGACCGGCTCACCACGCAGCTGGCTGTTCATCGTCGGCTTCGGGCTGATGATCGCTGCCGTGATGACCGCGCTGCTGGCTATCTTCTCGTGGCCGCGCTGGATCAAGGGTTCGATCACCTTCCTGCTGATCTCGGCAGCGCTCGGGGCGCATTTCATGGGCGGCTACGGTGCCGTCATCGACTCGACGATGATGGTGACCGTCCTGCAGACCGACAGCCGCGAAGTTCGCGACCTGCTGAACCTTCGCCTGGCGCTCAATCTCTTCCTGCTGGCGCTGGTGCCGATGCTGTTCTTCTGCACCGTGCCGGTGGCGCGCATCGGTGGGCGGCGACAGCTCGGGCGCAATCTGCTCGGCATCGTCGCCACCCTGGCGTTGACCGGTGTGTTGGTGCTCGCGCTGTTTGCCGATCTGTCGGCGACGATGCGCAACCACAAGGCGATCCGCTACCTCGTCAACCCGCTGAATTCCCTTTATGCGCTGGTCGACATCGGCTGGCGCGCCAAGACGGTCGCGGTGGCCGGGCCGCCGCAGCCGATCGGCCTGACCGCCAAACCGCTCCCCCGGGAACCGGGCGCCAAGCCGCCGCTCCTGTTGCTGGTCGTCGGCGAGACCGCCCGGGCGGATCACTTCACGCTGAACGGCTACCCGCGAGCGACCAACCCCGAGCTCGCGGCCGTCGACCCGGTCAGTTTCACCGCGGTGACTTCATGCGGCACCAACACCGCCGCCTCGCTGCCCTGCATGTTCTCGGCGCTCGGCAAGGAGGCGTTCAATGCCCGATCCGGCGAGCAGGAGAACCTGCTCGACCTGGCGCAGCGTGCCGGCTACGCGGTGCTCTGGCTCGACAACCAAGCTGGCTGCAAGGGCCTTTGCGACCGGGTGCCGCATGCCTTCGCGAGCGAGCCACCGCCGGCGATTGCCGCTGCTTCGAGCGACGCCGAAGTGTCGCGCCGCAAATCGCTCTGCCCCGACGGTGAGTGCCTCGACGAAGTGCTCTTGATGGGTCTGGAGGCCCGGCTCTCCGCCTTGCCTGAAGAACGTCGTCGCCGAGGAGTCCTGATCGTGCTGCACCAGATGGGCAGCCACGGGCCTGCCTATTCCAAGCGCAGCCCCGCGGACCGCAAGCCCTTCGTGCCCGAGTGCCGCACCAGCGTGTTGCAGCAGTGCGACCGGGCGTCGCTCGTCAACGCCTACGACAACTCGATTGCCTACACCGACCGCGTCCTGGCGCTGACGGTGCGCTGGCTGATCGATCGCCAAGCCGACTACGAGCCGTCGCTCGTCTACGTGTCCGACCACGGCGAATCGCTCGGCGAGAATGGCATCTACCTGCACGGCCTCCCGTACCGAATCGCGCCGCGCGAGCAGACCCATGTGCCCTGGATCGTCTGGCTGTCGCCGCAGGCCGAGCGCCGCGGCGGGCCGTCCATCGCCTGCCTGCGAAGCCGCAAGGACTTGCCCTTGACGCACGACAACCTGTTCCATTCTGCGCTCGGCCTGCTCGCCATCCAGGCCGACGAGTACCGCTCTGCCCTCGACGCGTTCGCCAGCTGTCGCCGTCAACCCTGAGGAGGCTTCGGTCTCGACACAACGACCCATGTCAGCAAAAGCCGATTCGCTCAAATCGATTTTCTACGCCCTAGGCGCCAACCTCGCGATCGCCGCAGCCAAGACCACCGGCGCGATCTTCACCGGCTCTTCGTCGATGCTCGCCGAAGCGATCCATTCGTTCGCGGATTGCGGCAACCAGGCGCTGCTGATCTGGGGCCTGAAGGAAGCGAAGCGAACGGCGTCGCCCGACCACCCGCTCGGCTTCGGCCGGGCGATCTACTTCTGGAGCTTCATCGTCGCGCTGATGCTGTTCAGCATGGGCGGCGTGTTCTCGATCTACGAGGGCGTGCACAAGCTGCACAGCACCGAACCGGTCAAATACGCCTGGGTGGCAGTCGGCATCCTCGCTTTCGGCGTCGTCGCCGAATCGGTATCGTTGTGGGGCGCCTTGCGGGAGATTGCCAAGGAACGGGGCGGAGCGACCCTCTGGCAATGGTTCCGGACATCGCGGCAGAGCGAGCTGCTGGTCATCTTCGGTGAAGATGTGGCGGCCCTCGGCGGCTTGGCGCTCGCACTCGCCTTCATCGGCCTGTCGATGTGGACCGGCGACCCCGTCTGGGATGCCGTCGGCTCGATCGCCATCGGCGTCCTGCTGGTGCTGGTGGCGGTGCTGGTGGGCATCGAGGTCAAGGCGCTCCTGCTCGGCCAGAGCGCCGAACCGCTGGTGCTGGCGGCGATGCGCACCCATCTCGAGGCACAACCGGCCGTGGCCCAGGTCTACAACCTGCTGACCCAGCAGATGGGCAACGACATCATGGTCGCCGTCAAGGCCCGTATGGAGCCGCAGGGCACCGACCTGAAGCTGATCATCACCATCAACGAGGTCGAGCGCGCTTTCCGGACCGCGTTTCCGCAGGTGCGGTGGATGTTCTTCGAGCCGGATATCGCCGATTAAAGCTCGATCATCAGCCGAACAGGTCACCCTGGCCACAATCGGCTGGCGCCGGCAGCGGCTTGCGGACTTGCGTCAGGTCGAGCTCCACCCGGTCACGAACGAGGCCGAAACGCGCCGCGGCTTTCTCGAAGCGCTGGCGCAGCAGATCGGCCCAGACGCCGGTGCCGGTGAAGCGCTGACCGAAGCGCGCGTCGTAGTCGCGGCCGCCGTGGATCTCGCGGACCCGGGCCATCACCCGCTCCGCACGATCGGGGAAGTGCTGGTCCAGCCACTGCCGGAAGATCGGGTTGACCTCCCACGGCAGGCGCAGCACGATGCCGAAGCCGGTGCTCGCCCCGGCGGCAGCCGCCGCTTCGACGATGCGCTCGATCTCCGGCTCGTTGATGAACGGAATGATCGGCGAGATGCTCACCCCCACCGGTACGCCGGCCTTGGCGAGCGCGGTGATGGTCGCGAGGCGCCGGTGCGGCGCGGCAGCACGCGGCTCGAGAATGCGTGCCAGCGACGGGTCGAGCGACGTCAGCGACACATACACCGCCACCAAACCGGCGGCGGCCATCGGCGCGATGATGTCGAGATCGCGCTCGACACCCGAGGACTTCGTCACCATCGAGAACGGATGCCGACAGTCGGCCAGCACCTCGATCAGTGACCGCGTGATGCCCAGCTTGCGTTCGACCGGCTGATAGGCGTCGGTCGCCGAGCCGATGTTGAGCATCATCGGCCGATAGGCGCGGCCGGCGAACGTTTCCCGCAAGCGCTCGGCGGCGTTGACCTTGGCAATGATTCGCGTCTCGAAGTCGAGACCGGGCGACAGGTTCAGGTAGCTGTGCGTCGGCCGCGCGAAGCAGTAGACGCAGCCGTGCTCGCAGCCGCGATACGGGTTGACCGAGGCGTCGAAATGGATGTCGGGCGAGTCGTGGCGTGACAGGATGCTTTTGGCGCGCTCCTCGACCACCTGGGTGGCCGGTGCGAGCACCTGCTCCTCGGCCTGTTGGTCGAGCGAGCCCCAGCCATCGTCCCAGGGCGCGCGCGCCCGGGCGGCGAAGCGGTGCGCGATTGCCCAGGCGGTTCCCCGGCCCTTGAGCACGTCCGCCGCCGGCATGGCGGGGCCTGCCGGGCGGCGGTCGTAGAGTGCGACCTGTGGAATCGGGCGGTTGCTCATACTGGCTATTTATACAGTAATCTGCCGGCGCTGTCCGATATCATTTGCAGCTGGCTGCACCACAGCGTTCGCCATCAAATCGGTTTTCGAACGGTGGCGGGTGCCCGCCGGTCTGCAATCAGCGCCGAGGAGGCCTCATGCTCGAACAACTACCCGACGCCGTCGGCCACGCCCTGCGCAATACCCGAGCGGGGCTGGACCACATCGCCTCGCACAAGATCGGGCTGCGCGCCGGGCTGGCGGCCATCGACGTCCGCAGCCTGGCGTTCGCCGACCATGGCCCGATTCCCGAGCGCTACACAGCGGATGGCGAAGGCGTGTCGCCGCCCTTGCACTGGACGGGGTTGCCGGCCGGTACCCAGTCGGTCGCCTTGATCGTCGAGGATGCCGACTCGCCGACGCCGGCGCCGCTGGTCCATGCGATCGTCGTCGATCTGGTGCCCTCCGAGGCGGCGCTCGCCGAAGGCGCCCTCGACAGCCCGGACCATGTCGGTGCGGGCCTGCGGACCGGCCAGAACTCCTTCCTTCGTGCACGCTGGCTGCCCCCGGACCCGCCGCCGGGGCATGGCGTTCACCGCTACGCTTTCCAGGTCTTCGCGCTGCGCGCCTCGCCGGCATTCTCCGGAACCTTCGGCCGCGATGCCCTGCTCTCCGCCCTCGGCGAGCACGCGATCGCGAGCGGCTGCCTGATCGGCACCTACGAGCGGCCGGACGGCTCGGTCAAAGAAGGCGCGAGCGACACCATCGGCACGCCGCTCGTCGGCACACCGCTCGTCGGCACCCCGCTGGCTGGCACGCCGGTCGCCGGCAAAGCCGCGCCGGTCTAGGCGCCACGCCTGCCCTTGAGACCGCACCGCGTCGACCACAACCGGTAGGCATTCGGCGTCATCTCGCGCTTGAGCAGCTGCACGAGCTGCCCCTCGTTCAAGCCGTGGCTCGTCAGCACGGCATGGAACGGCGGTCGGTCGTCCCAGGCGACAGCGATCACCCGCTGGATCTCAGTGGCAGTGAGGCGCGGAACCGGCTTGGCCATGGCCTGCATTCTGCGGCACGGCGTGCGATCCTTGCAAAGATGACGACTCCATCACGCCGCCTGCTACTGCTGGCGATGGCCTGCAGCCCGCTCGCCCGCGCCCTGCCCGCCGTGCTGCCCGCCGTGCTGCCCGCCCCGCTGCCTGCCGACCTGCTTGCCGCCCCAGCGACCGCCCCACCAGCCGCACCGCCCCAGGAGCGGGCGATGCGCTTCCCCGTCGACTTCGGCGCCCATCCCGAACGCCGGACCGAATGGTGGTACATGACCGGCACGCTGCTGGCCGGCACCCGCCGCTTGGGTTTCCAGGTTACCTTCTTCCGCTCGACCACGGGCGTTGCTGCCGACAACCCGAGCCGCTTCGCCGCCCGCGAACTGGTGTTCGCCCACGCAGCGGTCAGCGACCTGGCCAACGGCCGCCTGCGCCATGACCAGCGAATCGCACGCCCCGGCTTCGGCATCGCCCGGGCGCCGCAGGGCGATACCGACGTCGCCTTGCGTGACTGGCAACTGGTGCGTCGGGCACAGCCCGGCGGCAACAGCCATTACCGGGCAGTCGTCGCAAGTGAAACCGGCGGCTTCGCGTTCGAGCTGTCCGTCGACGCGACCCAGCCGGTGCTCTTGCAAGGCGAGGCCGGCTTGTCGCGCAAAGGCCCGCGTGACGAACAGACAAGCCGCTACTACAGCGAACCGCAGCTCGCGGTACAGGGCAGCCTGAGCCTGGACGGCAAGCCGCTGGCCGTGCAGGGCCGTGCCTGGCTCGACCATGAATGGAGCGATGCCTATCTCGACCCGCAAGCCGTCGGTTGGGACTGGATCGGCATGAACCTCGACGACGGCAGCGCGCTCATGGCCTTCCGGATGCGCCGCGCCGACGGCTCGCCCATCTACGCCGGCGGCAGCTTCCGACGTGCCGGCGAGAACGTGCGGGAGTTCGCCGACAGCGCGCTCGTCCGCTTCACCCCTGGGCGAGTCTGGCGCAGCGCCACCTCGAAGGCGGCCTATCCGGTGGAATGGACGGTCGACACGCCGGCCGGCCGGTTCCAGGTCAGGGCACTGCTCGATGACCAGGAACTCGACAGCCGCGGCAGCACCGGCGCGATCTACTGGGAAGGCCTCAGCGAGTTGCTCGATGCCGCCGGTCGCCGCGTCGGCTTCGGTTACCTGGAAATGACCGGCTACGCCGCAGCGCTGCGGCTTTGACGTTCGGTCCCGCGGTCACCGCGGCCCGCCGGGTGCTCACCGCAGCCACCAAGCGCTCAATGAGCCCCACCGGCATCCACCGCCGCCCCGACCTGCGGCCTGGACAACCAGACGATGCCGACCAGCAGGAAAAACAGCACCGAGGACAGGTAGAAGATGTCGGTCACGGCCATCGTGTAGGCCTGCTGATCCACCAGGCGGTTGATGTTCGCCAACGCCTGCGCCCCGTTCAACCCGCTGCTGCCCAATTGCCCCAGGGCCAGCGTGGCAGCGTCGTTGCCGCGGTTGATGGCGTCGGCAAGCTGCGCATGGTGCAGGCTCGCCCGGTTTTCCCATAGGGTCGTGAAGAGCGAGGTGCCGATCGCACCGGCCGTGATCCGAACGAAATTGGAGAGGCCCGCGGCCGAGGGCATCCGGTCCGGCGTCAGGCCGGAGAAGATGATGGCCTGCAGCGGCACGAAGAAGAACGCCATCGCCGCCCCCTGCAAGACGGTCGGCACCAAGATGACGAAGAAATCGACCTGTGAGTTGAAGTGCGAGCGCATGAACATCACCAGGCCGAAGCCGACGAACGACACCGTCGCCAGCTTCCGCGGATCGATCTTGCCGATGTTCTTGCCCACCCACGGCGACAGCACGATCGCGAGGATGCCGACCGGCGCCGTCGCAAGACCCGCCCACGTGGCCGTATAGCCCATGTACTGCTGCAACCAGAGCGGAACCAGCACCACGTTGCCGAAGAAGAGGCCGTAAGCGACCGAGAGCGAGGTCGTCCCGATCCAGAAGTTGCGCCGCAGGAAGAGCCGCAGGTCGACGATCGGGTGCTGTTCGGTCAATTCCCAGGCAAGGAAGAACAGCAGGCTGACCACCGAGACGATAGCCAACGCGATGATGGTGCCCGAATTGAACCAGTCGAGTTCCTTGCCCTTGTCGATCGCGATCTGCATGGCGCCGACGAACAGCACCAGCAGCACCAGCCCGACGTAATCGAGCGGCACCCGCCTGGGCCCCGGGTCGCGCTTGGAGTAGATCGACCAGGTCAGCAGCGCCGCGAACACGCCCACCGGGATGTTGATGTAGAAGATCCACGGCCAGGAGACGTTGTCGGTGATCCAGCCGCCGAGCAGCGGGCCGACGACGGGCGCGACCAGCGTCGTCATCGCCCACATCGCCATCGCGGTGCCGGCCTTGGCGCGCGGGTAGCTCGCCAGCAGCAGCGTCTGCGACAGCGGGATCATCGGCCCGGCGACCGCGCCCTGGATGACGCGGAACAGGATCAGCAAGCCGATGTTCGGCGCCAGGCCGCACAGCCACGACGCCAGCACGAACAGCAGGATGCTGGCGGTGAAGAGGCGCACCTGGCCGAAGCGCTGGGTCAGCCAGCCGGTCAGCGGCACCGAGATCGCGTTGGCGACCGCGAACGAGGTGATGACCCAGGTGCCCTGCGACGGGCTGACGC
>CAXTDH010000124.1:0-1796 GCA_964242405.1 uncultured Rhizobacter sp.
ACCTCCGATTACGCGGTCGGCACCTCCATCGAGGACATGCGCCCGCACGTCCAGGTTGCCGATGCGCGCCAGCTCCCGTTCGCCGACGACTCGTTCGACGTCGTGATCTCGATCAACACCATCCACAACCTCACGCGCGACGAGTGCGGGAAGGCGTTGCAGGAGATCGAGCGCGTCTCCACGCGTGGCGCTTACATCACGGTCGATGCCTACCGCACCGAGGAGGAACGTGTGCGCATGATGGCGTGGAACCTCACGGCGCAAACCATCTTGCACGTCGACGAGTGGAAGTCCTTTTTCGCCGATGTCGGCTACACCGGCGACTATTACTGGTTCATCCCATGACGCCCGATATCGCGAAGCACTTGCTGCTGCAGATGCGGCGCATCCGCCACGTCGAGCAGGAGATTGCGCGCCGCTACAGCGAGGGGCAGATGCGCTGCCCTACTCACCTGTCGGTCGGCCAGGAAGGCGTGTCGGCGGCTGTCGGCCTGGCACTCCGCCCGACCGACCTCGCGGTGAGCGGCCATCGCGCCCATGCGCACTACCTCGGCAAGGGTGGAAACCTGCGCGCGATGATCGCCGAAATCTACGGCCGCATCGACGGCTGCTCGCGCGGCAAGGGCGGCTCGATGCACCTGATCGACGAGTCGGTCGGGTTCATGGGCAGCACCGCGATCGTTGGCGGCACCATCCCGGTCGGCGTCGGCCTGGCGTACGGCATCCAGTGCCGCAAGGCGGACCAGGTGAGCTGCGTGTTCCATGGGGACGCAGCGGTCGAGGCCGGCGTGTTCTACGAATCCGTCAATTTCGCGGTGGTGAAGAAGCTGCCGGTGCTCTTCCTCTGCGAGAACAACCTCTATTCGGTGTACTCCCCACTTGCCGGCCGCCAGCCCGAGGGCCGAAGCATCGCCGCGATGGCGCGCGGCATCGGCATCGAGGCCGACACCGGCGACGGCAACGATGTGGTCGAGGTCTACGAGAAGACGATGGCAGCGCTTGCCGCGATCCGGGCGGGCAGTGGCCCGCGCTTTCTCGAGTTCTCGACCTACCGCTGGCTCGAACACTGCGGGCCGACCTACGACAACGACCTTGGCTCCCGCATCGAGGCCGAGTTCCTCGAGTGGAAGGCGCGCGAGCCGATCGCCCGCTTCGAAGCTCGTCTGATCGCCGATGGCGTCGTTTCAACGGCCGAAGTGAGCCGCATGGACGCGGCGATCGCCGACGAAGTCGGCGCTGCCTTTTCCTTCGCCGCGGCATCGCCGATGCCGCCCGCGAGCGATGCCTACACCCATTTGCATCACGCCGACATGGCGCTCGAGGCCTGAGATGGCGACCAAGTCCTTCGCGACTGCCATCAACGAGGCGCTCACGATCGCCATGGAGATCGACGACGGCGTACTCTGCTATGGGCTGGGCGTCGACGACCCGAAGGGCGTGTTCGGCACCACCCTCGGCCTGAAGCAAAAGTTCGGCGAGCAGCGCGTCTTCGACATGCCGACTTCCGAGAACGCGATGACCGGCATCGGCATTGGTGCGGCGCTCTACGGCATGAAGCCGGTGATGACGCACCAGCGCCTCGACTTCGCGCTGCTGTCGATGGACCAGCTCGTCAACAACGCGGCCAAATGGCGCTTCATGTTCGGCGGCCAGCGCGGCGTGCCGCTCACAGTGCGCATGATCCTCGGCCGCGGCTGGGGTCAGGGCCCGACGCATTCGCAGAACCTGCAAGCCTGGTTCGCGCATGTGCCCGGCCTCAAGGTCGTGATGCCGTCGACCGCGGAAGACGCGAAGGG
>CAXTDH010000124.1:1806-8018 GCA_964242405.1 uncultured Rhizobacter sp.
GGGTCTCCTGCTGTCGTCGATCTTCGATCCTGACCCGGTGATCTTCCTCGAGCATCGCTGGCTGCACAACCTGCTCGGCGAGGTGCCCGATGGCGATGTGCGCGTGCCGCTCGGCAAGGCGAATCGCCTGCGCGAAGGCAGTGAGCTCACCGTCGTCGCGATGTCCTACATGACGATCGAGGCGCTGCACGCGGTGTCGCACCTCACGGCCCAGGGCGTGTCGTGCGACCTCATCGATCTGCGCAGCGTGCGGCCGATCGACTGGGCGACGATCGAGGCGTCGGTGCGACGTACGGGTCGGCTGCTGGTGCTCGATTCCGCAAACCTCACCGGCTCGATCTCTGGTGAGATCGTCGCCCGCATCGCGTCCGAGTGCTGGGATGCGCTGCGCGGCGCGCCGCAACGGCTCGCGATGCCCGACTATCCCGAGGCCACCGCCCCATCGATGACGGAGGGGTACCACGTACGCGCGGAGCACATCGTCGAGAAGATCGCATCGATGCTCGGCCAGTCGATCGAATCGGCGTCGCTGCGCGAACAGCGAAAGCACCCGCACGACGTGCCGGGGGACTGGTTCTCCGGGCCGTTCTGAGATCGGTGATGGCAGGACGCAGGATCATCGTTCTCGCGGCGAGCAGCGACATAGGAGCGCACCTCGTGCGGCGTTACCTCCGGCAGGGTACCGAAGTGCTCGGGACCTATCGGACTCGCAGCGCGCAAGTTGTCGAGCTCGAATCTTCGGGTGCGCGAATGCTGGCGCTTGACGTCGACTCGCCGGCTCAAGTGCAGGCCTTTGCGGCGGAGGTCTACGAGTCCGGCTTCCGCTGGGACGCACTCGTCAGTGCGCCAGGCCTGCTCGCACCGATCGGCCCGTTCTTCGAGACGGTTTTCGGTGTCTGGGAGCGCAGCGTGATCACGAACTCGACGGCGCAATTGCGTGCGCTGCACGCCCTGCATGCCTCGCGCAACCGTGACGGCGTCGCCAACGTAATCTTCTTCGCCGGCGGCGGCACCAACGGCCCGATGGACAACTACTCGGCGTACTGCCTTGGAAAGCTCGCCCTCATCAAGATGACCGAGTTACTGCACAGCGAGAACCCCGACCTGCAGGTCTCGATCATCGGCACCGGCTGGGTCAACACGAAGATCCACCAGCAGACCCTGGCCGCGGGCGCGGCCGCGGGCGCAAATCTTGACAAGACGCGTGCGTTCATGACTAGCGACGAGGCTGCCGGTACCTCGCTCGAGCGCGTCGCTACCTGCGTCGATTGGTGCCTGAATGCGCCGCGCGCCGCGGTCGGCGGCCGCAACTTCTCGCTGGTACACGACCGCTGGGAAGACCCAGGCTTCATCGCTGCACTCGAAGCCGAGCCCGACAGCTACAAGCTGAGACGCCGGTCGTGACGCCGGCAACGAACCCACGGGAACCATCATGAAGCTCGCCGATTTCGTCATCGATTACCTGCAGACACGCGGCACGCGCCACGTGTTCGGCATGTCGGGCGGCGCCGCTGTGCACTTGTTCGACGCCGCGAAGAGGCACCCCGGCATGGGAACCACCTTCGTCACGCACGAGCAGTCGGCGGCTATCGCGGCCGACGGCTACTACCGAGTGTCCGGGCACATGGGTGCTTGCATCGTCACCAGCGGGCCGGGTGCGACCAACCTGCTGACCGGCGTGTGCTGTTCGTACTACGACTCGGTACCTGCCCTGATGTTGACCGGCCAAGTCGCGACGCACCGGCTGAAAGGCGAGCGCCAGGTGCGTCAGGTCGGCTTCCAGGAAACCGACGCGACCTCGATCTACCGGACCGTCACGAAGTTTGCCGAGCAGCTCAAGCGGCCGGCCGACATCGCCTCGCTGCTGGACCGCGCGTGCGCCGAAGCAGAATCGGGTCGCCCGGGGCCGGTGCTTCTGGATATTCCCGACGACCTGCAGCGCGCCGAGCTCGAGATCGCGTCTTTGCCGCGCCATGCCGCCCCCGGTTCGGTCGCATCGCCGCGGCTCCTCGAGCAGATCAAGTCATTGATGACGCAGTTGTCGATGGCCAGGCGGCCAGTGCTCGTGCTGGGTGGCGGCTGCAGCACGCCGCGCAGGTCCGATGCCTTGCGCGAGTGGCTTCGCCACATCCCCGTACCGCTGTTGCAGACGTGGGCCGGACTCGATCTCGTGCCGCATGACTGGCCGCATCGCGTCGGCACGTTCGGCGTGTACGGCTCGCGCCTAGGCAACTTCGCGGTACAGAACGCCGACCTGGTGATCTGCCTCGGCACCCGGCTTTCGCAGAACCTGACCGGCGGTGCGCTCGACACCTTCGCCCCGAAAGCACGTATCGCGATGGTCGACATCGACCCCGGCGAGATGGACAAGTTCGACGGTCATGGCATCACGGTTTCCGACCGCATCCACTGCTCGATCGCCGACTTTCTCGCGCTGGCGCAGCCGCTCACCACGTCGTTCGAGCCGCCGTCGATCGGACCTTGGCTGGCCACGATCGAACGCTGGCGCGCCGAGCTTCCCGAAGATGTCCCGGTTGCGCCGGCCGACAGCGCCGGCTTCGTCGACGCCCATCATTTCGTGCAAGCGCTCTCGGCTGTGCTGGCGAACGATGAGATCGTCTTCATCGACACCGGCGGCAACCTGACATGGACCTGCAACAACCTTCGGGTGAAGGCAGGCCAGCGTGCGATATCGGCATGGAACTTCACGCCGATGGGATACGCTGTATCAGCCGGCATCGGCGGCGCTGCGGCAACGCCCGATCGGCCCATCACCTGCATCATCGGCGACGGCGGCCTGCAGCTCTGCCTCGGCGAACTCGCGACCGTGGTGCGGCATGGGTTGCCGCTGAAGATCGTGCTGTTCAACAACCACTCCCACGGCATCCAGAAACAGACACTCGAGACTTGGCTCGACGGCAATTACGCCGGTGTCGATCCGAGTTCGGGCCTCGGGCTTTCCGACTTCCCGAACGTCGCGAAGGCGATGGGACTGCCGGTGATCACGATCGCGCGCTCCTCGGAGATCGCCGCCAAGCTGACCGAGGTCTACGCGAGGCCCGGGCCGGTCTTTTGCAATGTCGAGATCAACCCCGATCAGAAGCTCTATCCCGTGCTGAAGTCGGGCCAACCGCTCGACAACCAGATGCCGCTGGTCGACGCCGAGAAACTCGCCTCGTTGCGCGCGTTCTAACAATACCCTCAGGACTTCGACCATGTTGCTCGACCGGTTCCAGACGCTCTTCCAGTTCCTTGCGAGCTGCCCGCAGTTCCACGCGCGCGAGTCGGCGCTCTACCGCTTCATCGAGCCCCTGACGACCGCGGCCTTTCACGAGGCCCAGCCGCAGTTCGAGGCGAATCAGCCGGTCCCGCTCGCGGAGCTCGGCTCGATCATGTTGCCCTACGAGAAGATGGGCGCGATCGACTCGATCGATCTGTTCGGCCTCGACGAATTGCTGATGTTCGCGTTCTACTTCCGCAATCGCGGCCGCTACACGCGTGTCGCCGACGTCGGCGCCAACCTCGGGCTGCACTCGATCGTGCTCGCGAAGTGCGGCATGAAGGTAGACGCCTACGAGCCTGACCCGTCGCACCACGCGAAGCTCTTGAAAAACCTGGCGCTGAACGACATCACCACCTGCACCGTGCATCAGTCGGCCGTGTCGGAAAAGGTCGGCACGATGCAGTTCGTACGCGTGCTCGGCAACACGACGAGCAGCCACCTTGCCGGCGCCAAGGCCAACCCATACGGTGAGCTCGAGCGCTTCGACGTCGTCGTCGAGGACATCCGCGACATCGCGACGCGCGTCGACCTGTTCAAGATCGACGCCGAAGGCCATGAGGCAGTGCTGCTGCGCGCGCTCTCGGACGACGCATGGAAGCGCGTCGACGCCTTCGTCGAGATCGGCACACCGGAGAACGCGCGCGCGGTCTTCGACCGCTTCGCAGGCACCGGCATCCACATCTTCGCGCAGAAGCGCGGCTGGGCGCAGGTGGCCAGCCTCGCCGATGTGCCGGTGAGCTACAAGGAAGGCGGCGTCTTCGTCAGCGCCAAGCCGGAGATGCCTTGGTGAGCGTACAGGCTGAACCGCGGCAGATGCGCGCCGCAGTGCTGACCGCGCTCGACGCGCCGCTGGAGATCGTCGCCGGCATCGAGTGCCCTGCCCCCGGCGTCGGCCAAGTGCTCGTCAAGCTCGCCTACAGCGGCGTGTGTCACAGCCAGCTCATGGAGGTGCGCGGCCGCCGCGGCGTCGACAAGTACCTGCCGCACCTTCTCGGTCATGAAGGCACCGGCAAGGTGATCGAGATCGGCGCCGGCGTGACCAAGGTGAGGCCTGGCGGACTCGTCGTGCTCGGTTGGATCAGGGGCAGCGGGCTCGACGGTGGCGGCGTGCGCTACCGCTGCGGCTGCCTCCCGGGCGTGGTCAACGCCGGCGCGGTCACCACTTTCAACGAATACGCGCTGGTCTCCGAGAACCGCCTCGTCCCGATGCCCGAAGGCGTGCCGCTCGACCTCGCGGTGCTGTTCGGCTGCGCGGTGCCGACCGGCGCCGGCATCGTCATCAACGATTTGCGCCCGAAGCCGGGCAGCCACCTCGCGGTGTTCGGGCTCGGTGGCATCGGCATGAGCGCATTGATGGCAACCATGCTCTTCGACTGCGCACAGGTCATCGCGGTCGACGTGTCGGCGAGCAAACTCGAGCTCGCGCGATCGTTCGGCGCGAGCCACACGATCGATGCGTCGAAGGAAGATCCGGTCCTTGCCATCCGCGCGCTCACCCAAGGCGCGAGCGTCGACTATGCGGTCGAGGCCTCGGGGCGGGCGCGCGTCATCGAGCAGGCGTTCGATGCGGTCAAGCGCGGCGGCGGCGTGTGCCTGTTTGCATCGCATCCCGAGCACGGCGAGCGCATCTCGATCGACCCCTACGAACTGATCTGCGGCAAGCAGATCCGCGGCAGCTGGGGCGGCAGCAGCGACCCCGACCGCGACATCCCGATTTTCGCCCAGCTCTACCGCGAAGGTCGCCTGCCCCTCGAAAAACTGATCACCAGGCGATACGCACTCGGTGAGATCAACGAAGCGCTCGACGACCTCGAGCATGAACGCGTGGGCCGCCCGCTGATCGAGATCGACACCACCCTGGGCTGAAGCGAGCCGATGAAAAGCAGAACCGTCTTCGTATCGGGGCACTTCAACGTGCTGCACCCCGGGCACTTGCGCCTGCTGCGCTTCGCGAAGGGATATGGCGACCGCCTCATCGTCGCGATCGAAAGCGACCGGCTTGCCGGCAACGCGGCGCACGTGCCCGAACAACTGCGACTCGAAGGTGTGCAGAGCAACAGCTGGGTCGACGAGGCGTTCATCACCGATGAGCCGGTGGCGCGTGTGATCGCCCGGCTGAAGCCCGAGATCGTCGTCAAGGGCAAGGAGCACGAGGCGGCATTCAACCCTGAGCTTGCGGCGCTCGGCACCTACGGCGGCAAACTGCTGTTCAGCTCGGGTGAGACCGTGTTCTCGTCCATGGATTTGATCCGCCGCGAGTTCCGCGAGTTCGACTCGCGCTCGATCGGCATGCCCGACGCGTACCTCGTGCGCCACGTCATCGAGCGCCAGCGGCTTGCGAGCCTGGTCGCAGGGTTCGCCAAGGTGAAGGTGTGCGTGGTTGGCGACCTGATCATCGACGAATACATCACCTGCCAGCCGCTCGGCATGTCGCAGGAAGACCCGACCATCGTCGTCACGCCGATCGATTCGACCCGCTTCATCGGCGGCGCCGGCATTGTCGCCGCGCACGCGGCCGGGCTCGGCGCGACGGTTCGCTTCTTCTCCGTGACCGGCGCCGACGCGACGCGTGACTTCGCCGAGGCCGGATTGAAGGACGCCCATGTCGACGCCCACCTGTTCGTCGATGACAGCCGGCCGACCACGCTCAAGCAGCGCTTCCGCTGCAAGGGCAAGAGCCTGCTGCGCGTGAGCCACCTGCATCAGGGCGCGATCTCGGTGGACCTGCAGGGACGCATCTTCGCGGCAATCGACGCAGCGCTCGAAGACACCGACGTGCTGGTGTTTTCCGACTTCAACTACGGCTGTCTGCCGCAGGCGCTGGTCATCCAGATCGTCGAGAGCGCGAAGCGTCGTGGTGTGCTGCTGGCGGCCGACAGCCAGTCGTCGTCGCAGGTTCGCGACATCAGCCGCTTCCGCGGCATGAACC
>CAXTDH010000125.1:0-7981 GCA_964242405.1 uncultured Rhizobacter sp.
CTGCAGGCACAGGGCGTCGCCGCTCAGCAACGGCCGATCGAGCGCAAGGGCAACGGCGTCTGTCGCGCTCGCCAGCGCTTCGCGGCTGCGTTCGAGCTCGAGCAGCGCCTCGGCCTCGACCAGCTTGCAGTGCACGCGTTCGTCCGCGCCACGCGCCAGCGCCTCCAGCCGCGGCAGCGCCGCGAGAACGGCCGTGCCGCCCTGACGCACCTGCAAGCCTTCGAACCCTGCGTGGACGGCAGCGAACTCGCCCGCCGGATCGCCCGCCTTGCGAAAGCAGGCCGCCGCGCGTTCGCCGAGGAGTTGCTGCTCGGGCAGTCGGCCCGCGAGCCGGGCACGGGCGGCGGCACGTTGCCACCAGATACCGGCAGGGCTCCAGCGCTCGGCGGCCTGCCAGTGTTCGGCCACGCACGCCGGTGCTGCCTGGGCGTCGCCGACGAGGATTTCGGCTAGCGCGGCGTGCAGCGACCGCTGCAATGGCTCCGGCACCAGCCGCTGGGCGCATTCGAACATCAGACCGTGCGCGAAGCGCTTGCCGTTGAGGACGTTGGCGTGCTCCAGCGCCGCCCAGGCAGCAACCAGCGTCACCGGCTCCACAGCCAGCAGTGCGGCGGCCCGCTCCGGATCGAGATCCTCGCCGCAGATCGCGGCGGCTCGCAGGAGGGCCATCGCCGAGGCCGGCAGGTTGCGCAGCCGGCGTTCGATCAGGGCTTGCACGGTGGATGGGTTTGGCAGCGCCGCGTCGTGCTCGTCATGCCCGCGCAGCCAGCGATCCTTCAGCGTTTCGAGGGTGAAAAGGGGTTGGCCGCCGGCATGTGCGTGGAGCCGGGCGCCGAGGCCGGGTGACGCGAGCTCGGGCAGGCCGAGCGATGCCAGCAACGTCTCGATCTGCCCCGCCCGGAGTGGCGCCAACTCGATGCCGACCGGGCGGCACGAATCATCCAGCCAATCGGCCAGGAATGCCCCCGCGGGTGTCGCGTCGAGCGAACGGGCGGCGAGGCCGAGGCGAAGCGCCGCGAGCGCCGGGCTGGCGGCGAGCCAGCGCAGTGCCTCCAGGCTGGCCAGGTCGGCGACGTGCAGGTCGTCGACGACGAGCGCCGTGAGGCCGCCGCACCCGAGCGCCTCGGTCAGCAACTGTTCGGCAGCATGGCGCAGCAGGCCTTCGTCGGCCGGCGTCTCGGGGGGCAGGCCCAGTTCCGGCAGGAGCCGGGCGAGCTCACGACGAAGCAGCCCCTCGGGGAGCCGCACCGACACCGGGAGCGACAGCACGCCGCGCAGCAGCCGCGCCAGCAGGTAATAGGGCGTTTGCGCGTCGCCGGCCCGGCCGCGCTCGGTTACGAGGCCGGTGCGCCCCTGGGCGAAATCGTTCAGCAGCCGGCTCTTGCCGATGCCGGCCTCGCCGACGAGCACGAAGCTGCGCGACCCGTCCCACGCCGCCTGCATCGTCGCCCATTCGGCCTCGCGCCCCACCAGCACGGGCGGCCGCACGAGGCTGACGGGAATCACCCTGACCGGCGGTGACGACCCGGCCGCACCGCGCTCCACGGTGTCGAGCAGGCGGATGGTCTCGGCGCCGGGCCGGGCGCCGGTCTCGTCGTGCAAACGCCGCTCGAAGCGCTCGAAGCAGGCGATCGCCGCAACGCTGTCGCCGCGCCGGAAGTGCAGCCGCATCAGCCGGCGCACCGAATGTTCTTGCAGCGGTGACAGCTCGACGGTGCGCTCGGCCAGGCGGATCGCCGCGGCGAGTTCATCGCGTCGCTCGAGCGCTTCGGCATGGGCTGCCAGCGCATCGGCACGCATCGCTCGAAGCGAGGCCGTGCGTTCGCCGATCCACTCGTGCAGGAATTCGCATTCGGTGTAGTCGCAACCCGCGAGCAATTCGGCGTCGAGCAGCCGTTCGGGTGGCATCTGCGGGATCTGTGCAACGTCGACCTGAACGCCATCGAGCAGTGCGAGCGTGGCGCCGGTGCTGAAGATCCGGTGCTTGACCTCGCCTCGAAGGCGACTGACCTGCTTGCGCAGATTGCCGGCTGCACGCTTTGGCGACGCATGCGGCCATAGCCGGCCGGCGAGGGTGTCGCGCGCCTGCGGGCCATCGAGCGCGAGCAACGCGAGCAGTGCTCCGTTCTGGGCCGAAAGTGCGCCGGACTCGCCAGCGCCGGTCTGCCAGCATGGGCGGCCGAGCAGGCGAACGGTGAGCAGATCGGCGGGCAGAAGAACAGCAGTCACGTTGAAAACATCCCTCTCTGAACGGAGGCCTGTGCGGCTCTGGTGCAGCGGCGACCGCGGCGCTGTCAGGCTCTCGCAAGCCGGCGCGCGCAATCCTCCGCATCAGCCTGCCGGCGCAGGTAGCCGTGACGTTCGATCAGGTGCCGGGCGCGCGCCAGGTCGTCGGTGGGAGAAACCCAAGGATAGGCAGCCGAGACGTCGGCAGGGGCCGGCAAGCCGAAGAGGCGCAGGCGCATCAGGAGAATATCGACTTGAAAGAGCGGCATCGGGCCGAGCTCGGCGATCTTCCATGCCTCGTCGAGCTCCGTCCTGGCGCTGTCTCGGCGCTGCTCGGCGTCGCGCGGCCCGCTCCCTTGCTTGCCAGCGGACCCCTGCAGCCCTGCCTGTGCATGAGCGACGAGCACGCGCGCCAGGTTTTCCTGGAAGCCGGCAGCGCGCAGATCGTTCAACGCCTGGTCGAGCGATTGCCTTGCGGCCTGCCAATCGGCGCCGCGCCCGGTCGATTGCGCGCGCCGCAGCAAGGCGCGCCCGCGCATCATGCGGTTCAGGCCCGGGTCGAGCCGCTGATACCGGGGGGCGATCCACTCCGCGGTGCGCTCGGTCCGGGTCAGCAGTTCGTCGATCTCGCCGAGTTCGAGCAGCAACTCGTGGTAGCGGTAGCCCTTGGTCGAATAGAGCAGCGGCCGCTTTGGTTCGAGTTCCCGCTGCAGCGCCTCGGCGGCCTCGAAGGCCTGGCGCGCCTCGCCCCACATCGGCGGGCCGAGCTGGATGAGCGGGTCGCCGAGCGTCGCGTAACGGTCGCGGAGGAGCCGGCGGTCGCCGCTGCTCAGGGCGTGCACCAAGGCCTGGCGCGCCGCCGCCAGCGAGCCCGAGAGATCGCCCGCGTTCATCAGCAGGACGGACAGATTGCCGGCCTCGTCGGAGGCGGCCGTCCAGTCGGAAACCGACTCGTGGTACGCCAGCGATTCGCGCATCAGGGGCGCGGCTTCGGCGAAGCGGCCGGCGCTGCGCAGCCGGAACGCCGCCATGCCGGCGATCTGCATGCGCGTGTGCGGGGCGAGCACCGGCGCGGGCCGGTCCCACGGGCGAACGAAGAAGGCGGAAAGCGCCGAGAGGTCGTGGTTGAAGGCACCGAGCCGGCCGGTGCTGCGTTGCTCCTTGCCGCGGCAGATGCGCGCCTCGAACACGTCATCGAAGGCCGCCTGCTGGCGCCCGGCGCGGCAACCGTGGACGATCGCCTGATAGAGCGGCTCGAGTTGCGCCACCTGCGACGGGTCGGCCGGCTCCTCGGTCGCACAGAGGTGCTCGTAGAGACGGGCGTTGGCGTCGATCCAGGCCTGCGGGTGATCATCGCTCAGGCGTTTTGCGAAGTACTCGCGCAGCAGCGGATGGGCGTCGACCTCGATCAGCGGCCGGTCCGGCGATTCGCCGCGTACGCAGGTCAGGAGGCCGGCGGCCTGCAGCCGGTTGGCGATGACGTCGAGCTGCGCGTCGCTCGGGTCGAGCAGCGGCTCGGTCAGGTCGGCGATCGGCGGACGGGCGAGCAGCGCCTTCAGGCAACCGGCGCTGGCAGGCCGATCGAAGAGCCCGATCGAGCGCAGCAGCACCAGCGCCCGCCGGCCTTTCGCACCACTGCCGTAGAACCAGTTCACGTAGGCGTCCATGACCCGGGCGGCATGGCGGCTGCTCGACGGGCCGGGGGCGACTTCATCGTCGGCCTCGTCGAGCAGCACCCGGTCGCGCTGGCGGATGTCGCCCTGGTGCGCGAGCAACAGGTAAGAGCCCATCAGGTTCAAGGTCAGCGCATGACCGCGCGTCCAGGCCGACAGTGCCTTGAACTCCGCCTCGTTGCCTACGAGGCCGATGCTTTTCGTTCCCTGCCGCCAACGCAGCGAACGCAGCAACGCGACGCCGTTTTCCGGGCTCAGGGGAAGCAATGCGTGCTGCGGTGCCACGCTATCGCCGAAATCGTCGAGGTCGGCGATGCGGTAACGCGTCGTGACGACGCACAGGCCCCGCCGTCGCTTCGCCAGCGCCGTCAGCAAGGCGGCGAGCGGCTGGTCCTTCAATTTTCCGGGTGTCGCCGACGAGGGGTCGAATTGCAACGGTTCCAAACCATCGGCGAGGAGCACTGCACCGCGTTGCTCGACCAGGGACGCCAGCCGTTCGGCCTTGTCGTTGGGATTTTCGCCCGGAGCACCTGCGGCGCCAAAAAACTCGAGAGCGGCGTCGAGGAACAGATCCGACGAGGTCGCGAGCAGGCTGTCGGCGCCTTGTCGGTAGAAGCTGTAGGCGAACACCGGCGGCAGGGGGCGGATGCCCGTCCTCTTCCGCAGGTCGCCCGCCCAGTGTGCGATCAACCCGGTCTTGCCCTCCCCGCCGAAGGCGAAGAAGGTCAGCACCCGGGCTCGCCCCGGTGCATCGGCGAGGGCCGCTTCGAAGGTGTCGGCCAGCAGCCTGGTCTCGTCTTCGCGCCCGATCAGGGGCCGCAGCGCGTGGGCTTCGAGGGCGCGAATGTCGAAAGGGGCGGGCTCGACCGCTGGCAGGCCGTCCGACGGATCGGCCGATAGGGGCGGCGGGTCGCTGCCCGTTGCGGCGGTACTGGAAACGGCAGCAGTCGACAGGCCGGTAAGCGCTGATCGTTTTGCCGCCCCGCGCCTTGCGAGGATATTCATGCGCAGACTCAGCAGCTCTTGATAGAGCCCCGTCCAACGCGGATCGTCCTTTCCGCCGGTCGCCTTGAAGAACACCCTCAGGAATTCCTCGAAATCATTCGTCTTCTGCGGGACGCGTCGCTCGATGACGCTGCCGTCCTTCTTCAGGACGTGGATGAAGGAGCTGTCCGCCGTTTTCGACACCAGCTCGGCCTCCACGGCGATCGCTGCGAGCGTGCGGTGATCGCCCTCTGACACCGTCTTCCGACGCGCATCGTCGAGCAGGGCGTGGAACGCCCGTATGCATTCCGACTTACCGGTCAGTTGCTGGTGTCTTCCCTGGACCAAAAAGGCGCCCCCTTTTTCAATGGGTCCATCCGAAGCGAACGTCAGCAACTTCGGATCGGAATCGCGGCCGGCCCCTGCCAGGGCCAGCCGCGCCACCGGCGGTAACTCGACCGTTCGATGGGGCTTGCGCCGAGGCCATTGTGCCCGACCCGTTGCGTTCGATGAACCGCATCCGCCTGACTGATGAGTCGATTGGAGCGGAAATCATGATGAAAACTTGCAACTTCAAAGGTGAAGCGGCGCGCCTGCTAACGTTGACGGCAGTGGCGCTGCTCATGGCGGGACCGGCCTGGGCCGGCTCCGGTCAGGAGCCCTGGAACTGGTGGAGCTGGCTGTTCGACTGGCTCGGCGGCGACGCGGTGGTCATCGGCGGCGGAACGCTGGCCATCGGCCCGTTCTGACCGCAATGTGCCGGCCGCGATGGAGCCGCTGCTCCCTCGCGGCCTTTTTTAGTCCAGCGGCCGCGCATTGAGCGCTTCGAGTTGGGCTGGTGTGCCGATGTTCTCCCAGGCGCCGCCGAAGCACTCCGCGCCGACGCGCCCCTCGCGGGCCCGGGCAAACAAGCGCGGCCCGAGAGCGGCTCGGGTGCCGGCCTCGACCGCGTCGACCAGGCTCGGCCGGCACAGCGCCAGGTTGGCGTAGGTGAGCCGGTGGCTGCCCGAGGCGTCGGCGTCGGCGAGCCCGTCGGCGTCGATGCCGAAGTCGCCGTTCACGTGGAACGGCGGGTTCGGCACCAGCCAGACATGCGCCTGCAAGCGAGGCTCACGAAGAAAGCGGGCCGCACCCGCTGACTCGGCGTCGAAGCGGAACCCGGGTGCGTGGATGTCGGCCGAGACGAGCCAGAACGGCGCGTTGTCGTCATCGTCCCCGCGCAGCAGCGGCAGGGCGCAGGCGATGCCGCCGGCGGTCTCGAGCGCACCGCCGTGGTCGCGGCCCTCCATCGAATAGCAAATCCGCAGCCCCCAGCGCCCACCATCGCCGAGCGCGTCGACGATCAGCGCTTCCTGCCAGGCCGTGTTGATGACGACCTCGCGCACGCCGGCACGGGCGAGCGCCTCCAGGTGCCAGACGATCAGCGGCTTGCCGTGCACCGTCAGCAGCGGCTTGGGCATGTGGTCGGTCAGCGGCCGCATGCGCTCGCCGCGCCCGGCCGCCAGGATCATCGCCTTGAACGACTTCAAGGCGACAGGGAGGCGGCCGGCAGCGCCAGGCCGAGGCAGCCCGGGGCCGGCCGGCCGCTGCTGGCGGTGTGGGCAGGCGCGTCGGTGCCGAGGCGTGTGTGCGGCATCGGATCATTATCGCGGCATCGTGGCACGGCTCCCGAGGCCCCTAAAATGATCCTTCCTCTGCTCGCCCCGGACCCGCATGGCCTCCACCGTACCGACGACCACCACCCAATCGACACTGATGGCCAATGCGATCCGCGCCCTGGCGATGGATGCGGTGCAGCAGGCCAACTCCGGCCATCCGGGTGCGCCGATGGGCATGGCCGACATGGCGGTCGCCGTCTGGGGCCGGCACCTGCACCACAACCCCGCCAACCCGCACTGGCCGAACCGTGACCGCTTCATCCTCAGCAACGGCCATGCGTCGATGCTGCTGTACGCCGTGCTGCATCTGACCGGCTACGACCTGCCGATGAGCGAGCTGCGCAACTTCCGCCAGTTGCACAGCAAGACGCCGGGGCACCCCGAGCACTTCGTGACGCCGGGCATCGAAACCACCACCGGCCCGCTCGGCCAGGGTTTCTCCAACGCCGTCGGCATGGCGCTCGCCGAGAAGCTGCTCGCCAAGGAATTCAATCGGGTCGACGGCGAGACGCAGCACACCCTGGTCGACCACCGCACCTACGTCTTCATGGGCGACGGCTGCATGATGGAGGGCATCAGCCACGAGGCCGCGGCGCTCGCCGGTGCCTGGAAGCTCGGCAAGCTGATCGCGCTCTACGACAGCAACGGCATCTCGATCGACGGCAAGGTCGGCACCTGGTTCATCGACGACACGGCCGAGCGCTTTCGTGCCTACGGCTGGAACGTCATCGCCGATGTCGACGGCCACAACCCCGACGCGATCGATGCGGCCGTCAAGGAAGCGATCGCCCAGGGCGGCGGCACCGGCGCCGACGGCGGCCGGCCGACCTTGATCGCCTGCCGCACCGTCATCGGCCAGGGTTCGCCGAACCGGAGCGGCACCGCCAAGGCGCATGGCGAGGCGCTCGGCCTCGAGGAAGTGAAGCTCACCCGCGCCGCCCTCGGCTGGCCGAGCGAGCCCTTCGTCGTCCCGGACGAGGTCTACGCCCTGTGGGACGCCCGCCATCGGGGCGAGGAAGACGAGCGCGCCTGGGATGAAACCCGCGCGGCCTATGCCCGCGCCTACCCCGAACTCGCCGCCGAGTTCGCCCGCCGGACGGCCGGCGAGCTGCCGCCGGAGTGGGCCGGCGTGGTCGATGAGGCGGCGCATGCGGCCGATGCCAAGGCCGAGGCCGTCGCCAGCCGCAAGGCGAGCCAGCTCGCGCTCGAGGTCTTCACCAAGGCCTTGCCCGAGTTGCTCGGCGGCAGCGCCGACCTGACGGGCTCGAACCTGACCAACACCAGCAGCACGCCGGCCTTCAAGCTCGAGGAGGACGGCAGCTCCAACGGTGGCCGTCACATCCACTACGGTGTGCGCGAGTTCGGCATGGCCGGCATCATGAACGGCATCGCCCTGCACGGCGGCCACATTCCCTACGGCGGCACCTTCCTGACCTTCAG
>CAXTDH010000126.1:0-7973 GCA_964242405.1 uncultured Rhizobacter sp.
GGGCTGCTACCTCATCTCGGCGACCGGCCCCGTCAACGCGACGCTCTACGCGGCCGCTTTTCGGCCGATGGCGCAAACGCCGCTCACCCGGCACCGGCTCGACCGGGCGTCGTTCGACGCGCTCAACCTGGAGGCGCAGCGCAACGGCCAGATCCTCTGGTCCGTCGACGCGTTCGGCGCGCCCGATGCGCCGTCGTTCTGTGCCGTCTGGGGACCGAACGCCGAGCACGTCGCCTGGAACGCGGCGACGGTCGATGCCGATGCCACGGCCCTGCAGCAGCGCTTCGACGCCAGCGCCGGAGCGCGTGCCCGCCCGGCCCTGCTCGCCGTGACGCCCGCCGGCCGGCATGTCGAGATGTTCGTCGATTCGCGGATCGGCGATTGGGCGAGCCGCACGGGCTTGACGGCAGCGCAATATCAGCAGAACTACGACACGCTGGCCCAACAGGGGCTCTTCCCGGTCTCGATCTCGGCCGACGGCGCGCCGCGGCGCTACGCCGCCATCTGGGCCAAGACCGATCAGGTGAAGCCGCGCGCCTGGCAAGCGCTCGGCCCGGGCGCTGCGGTGCCGTCCATCGACTCCGCGATGCAGACCTTCATGCAGGCGCACCGGCTGCGCGGCGCGGCGCTCGCGGTCTGCAAGGGCACCCACCTCGTCTACGCCCGCGGCTACACCTGGGCCGAGAACGATCATCCTGCCATCACGCCGACGACCCGTTTCCGGCTGGCGAGCGTGTCCAAGACCTTCTGCGCGGTGGCGATCTGGCGCCTGATCCAGCAAAAGCGCCTGGCACTCGACACCAAGCTGGGCGACGTGCTGGACATCCACCAGCCGACCGGTGCGCCGCCGGTGTCCAACGGGTTCGGCGACATGCGGGCGGTGATGATCCAGCACCTGCTCGAGAGCCGCTCCGGCATTGAGCAGAACTACGACGTGAGCGTCGCGGCGGTCGGGCTGCACGAGGGCGCGGCGCTTCCTTGCAAGCCGGAGCAGTTCCTCGCCTATCTCGCCACCCGCCCGCTGACCGGCACTCCCGGCGACACCGACAACACAATCTACGGCAATGTCGACTATCTGGTGCTGGGGATGGTGCTCGCGAAGAAGACGGGCAAATCCGTCCTCGAGGCGCTGCGCGAACTGGTTCTCGACCCGCTGCAGCTGAACAACACCTCGCTCGCCCGGACGCTCGTCGCTGCGCAACAGCCCGGGGAGACGCCCTATCACGCCACGGTGTTCCAGCGCCACGACAAGAGCGACCAGACCTGGTGGGAGCTCGACCCGATCGACCTGTGGACGAGCCGCGTGACGCCGGGCCAGCCGTGGCAACCGATCCAGTACGGTGGCGTCGACTACGAGCTCATGTCGACCTGCGGCGGCCTTTCCTCGTCGGCCGTGGACGTGGCCCGTCTCTATGCGATGTTCTCCTGCCGCTGGCAGAACCCGGTGCTGAGCACCGACTCGATCTTCACGATGGAGCTGTTGGCCGCACTCGCATCGGGCGGGCAGAAGGGCCCGGACGGCAAGCGGTCACACGGTTATCACGGCTTCGATGGCGTCAGCTTTCCCGACATCCAGAACAACATCGCGGCGATCGGCAAGGGCGGCTGGCTGCCGGCCATGGGATCGACCGCGTTCGGATGGACCGGCGAAAACAATTTCACCTACACGCTGCTGCTCAACGGAAATAGCTACGACCAGAACCCGGTCACCTGGTTTCAGGACGCCGCCGGCGGCGGGGTCGGGCCGGCGATCTGGAAGAAGAACGACTGGGGCGCGACCGACTTCTTCGTCAGTGAATACAAGCTGGCAGCGCTCGCGAGCAAGGCACCTCCGGGCACGCCGCAACCGGCGCCGGCCTTGCCGCCGATGCTGCAGCCGGTCGATCTGCAACGAGTCCAGGCCATGCCGGTTGCCCGACAGCTGCAGCCCGATGAGCTTCGGCAACTCATCGAGGAGTCGATGCAGCGCAGGGGCTGAGCCCGTTCTCGCTGCCGGCGGCTTGCGTCCCCCGCCGGGCAGTTGCGATCCGGCCGGGGCGACCCGGCAGGGGCGCCGACATCCAGGCGGCTCCCGGCGTCGCCGCGACGCGGTGGCGCTGGGTGGCGCCGTCAGCTCGACAGCGCCAGCTTGAGGCCGAAGCCGACCAGAAAGACACCTGCGAGCCGCTGCAGGAACGTCGCCGTCGCCGGGCTGGCGCGCAGGCGGTCTGCCAGGTACCGTGTCAACAAGACGATGGTCACGGCATACAGCGAGGTCAGCACGACGATGGTCACCGCCATGACCGCGAAGGTCGACAGCTGCGGCTGACGGCTCGGGTCGATGAAGAGTGGCAGGAACGCCATGTAGAAGACGACCGCCTTCGGGTTCAGGAGCGTGATCAGGACGGCTTGGCGCAGATAGTGGCGCGGCTTCATGTCGAGCACCGGCTTGTCGCCCGGCCGGCTGCGCAACAGCCGCCAGCCGAGCCAGGCGAGGTAGGCAGCGCCGACGATGCGCACCGCATGAAACACCGAGGGCCAGGCCGCGAGCAAGGATGCCACGCCGGCCACCGCCAGCCAGAGCAGCAACTGGTCGCCGAGAATCAGGCCGCAGCCCGCCGCCAGGCCCGCCTTCACGCCGCCCTTGCCGGTAGAGGTGATGAGCGCCAAATTACCGGGCCCCGGGATCAGCAGGAACACGATCACGGCGAGCAGGAAGGCAGGGTAGTCGGCAATGCCGTCGAACATCGGGTGCTCCTGCCGGTCGGTAGGGCTGGTCAGGTTCGGACTTTAAGCGACGAAGCCGGGCCTTAGACTCGCGATTCGCCGCGCCGGCACGTCATCACGTGTCCAACGCCCGGCCATTCGTCATCGACAGCCACTGGATGAACCCCATGTACCGCTGTGCCACCGTCCTGATCGCCCTGTGCGCCGCCCTGGTCGGGCCCGCCGACGCCCAGCTGCAGCGCAATTTCCCCGCGACCGCATTGCGCGGCACGATCGTCGTCGCCGATCCGCCGGACATCTACCTGAACGGCCGCCCGGCGCGGCTCGCGCCGGGCGCGCGGATCCGCGGCAAGAGCAACATGATCGAGCTGACCGGTGGCCTCGTCGGCGCGCGCTTGCTCGTCAACTACACCTTCGAGATCAACGGCCAGGTGCAGGATGTGTGGATCTTGCGGCCTGAGGAAGCGGATGTGCGCCCCTGGCCGACGTCGCCCGATCAGGCCGCTGCCTGGACCTTCGACCCCGTGAGCCAGACCTGGAGCAGGCGATGAGCGCCGACGATTTCATCGCCGGCCCGGCCAGCGCCTCGCCGACACGGCAATTGGCGAAGAAGCCGAAGGTGTTCATCAAGACCTTCGGCTGCCAGATGAACGAGTACGACTCGGACAAGATGGCCGACGTGCTGCACGCCGCAGAGGGCTATGAAAAAACCCAGGATGTCGAGGAGGCCGACCTCATCCTCTTCAACACCTGCTCGGTGCGCGAGAAGGCGCAGGAAAAGGTCTTCAGCGACCTCGGCCGCGTCCGCCACCTGAAAGCCAAGGGCGTGCTGATCGGCGTCGGCGGTTGCGTCGCCAGCCAGGAGGGCGAGGCCATCATCGCCCGGGCGCCCTACGTCGACCTGGTGTTCGGCCCGCAGACGCTGCACCGGCTGCCGGCCATGCTGGACCGCCGGGCCGCGCAGCAGCGGCCGCAGGTCGACATCAGCTTCCCCGAGATCGAGAAATTCGACCACCTGCCGCCGGCCCGGGTCGACGGTGCGAGCGCCTTCGTGTCGATCATGGAAGGCTGCTCGAAGTACTGCAGCTACTGCGTCGTGCCCTACACCCGCGGCGAGGAAGTGTCCCGGCCGTTCGACGACGTGCTGGTGGAAGTGGCCGGCCTGGCGGACCAGGGCGTGCGCGAAGTAACGCTGCTCGGCCAGAACGTCAACGCCTATCGCGGCGCGATGGGCACTGGCACTGGCGGCTTCGCCGACCTCGCCCTGCTGATCGAGTACGTCGCCGAATTCCCGGGCATCGAGCGCATTCGGTTCACGACCAGCCACCCGAACGAGTTCACCCAGCGGCTGGTCGAGGTCTACGGCCGGGTGCCGAAGCTCGTGAGCCATCTGCACCTGCCGGTCCAGCATGGCAGCGACCGGATCCTGATGGCGATGAAGCGCGGCTACACGGCGATGGAATACAAGAGCACCATCCGCAAGTTGCGGGCAGTACGGCCGGGCATCAGCCTGTCGAGCGACTTCATCGTCGGCTTTCCGGGCGAAACCGAAGCCGACTTCGAGCAGACGATGCGCCTGATCGACGACGTCGGCTTCGACGACAGCTTCAGCTTCGTCTACAGCCCGCGGCCCGGCACGCCGGCGGCTAATCTCGCCGACGCGACGCCGCCGGCCACACGGCTGGCCCGGCTTCATCGGCTGCAGCGGGCGATCACCGACAGCAGCCGGCGCATCAGCGAATCGCGCCTGGGCACCGTGCAGCGGGTGCTGGTCGAAGGGCCGTCCCGCAAGGACCCGGCCGAACTCACCGGGCGCACGGCGTGCAACCGGATGGTGAACTTCCCTGCACCGCCGCGGCTCGTCGGCCAAATGGCGGACGTGCGGATCACCGGGCTGGCATCGCATTCCTTGCGCGGCGAAGTGGTGCTGCAGCCGGAGCCGGCGACGGCCTGATCAACGCAGGCCGCCGCGCCGAAAACCGGTCCACCAAAGCGACAACGCCGTCGCGAGCACCGCGCCGCCATAAGTCGCCGTTCTGCCGTCCCGCCCGAAGACGACCAGCCCGACCACGAGCACCAGGGCCGCGCCGACGCTCGCGCCGCGCGCCAAGCGCCACCAGCCGACGCCGCTCAAGACGTCGCGCCAGAGCAGCTTGCACAACACGGCCGAAGCCCCACCCAGGGCCAAAGCAGGCGCGAAGAAACCGATCAAGTGCCAGAAAGCGTCGATCGGTTCCAAGAAACTCCTGTCGATACATGCCCGAGCCGCCCTAATTTTATAATTGCTCGATGAGCGTCTTCGCACTCGGCCTGAACCACACCACGGCGCCGCTCGATTTGCGCGGTCGGTTCGCGTTCTCGCCGGAAAAGCTGGTGCCGACGCTGCGCGCGTTTCGCGAGCGGCTGCTGCCGACCAGCGAGGTCGCGATCGTCTCGACCTGCAACCGTACCGAGCTCTACGTGGGCGCGGCCCCGGGCCTGGTCGAGCCGGCGGTCGACTGGCTGGCCGACGTGGGCGGTGTGTCGAGCCGGACATTGCGCGAGCATGCCTACCTGCTCGAAGGCGGTAGCGCCGCGGCGCGCCATGCGTTCCGGGTCGCGAGCGGGCTCGATTCGATGGTGCTGGGCGAGCCGCAGATCCTCGGCCAGTTGAAGCAGGCCGTGCGCGAGGCCGAGACTGCCGGCACGCTCGGCGGCAATCTGCACCAGCTGTTTCAGCGCTCCTTCGCCGTCGCCAAGGAAGTTCGCACGGCGACCGAGATCGGCGCTCATTCGATCAGCATGGCCGCCGCCGCGGTGCGCCTCGCGTCGCAGCTGTTCGAGGATCTGCGCGACACGCGGGTGCTGTTCGTCGGCGCGGGCGAAATGGTGGAGCTGGTCGCGACCCATTTCGCCGCCCGCTCGCCTCGCGCCCTGGCGGTCGCCAACCGGACGCTGGCCCGCGGCGAGCGGATCGCCAGCCGGCTCGGCGCAGAGTGCTTTCGCCTGGTCGACCTGCCCTCGCGTCTGGCCGAGTTCGACATCGTCGTCTCCTGCACGGCGAGTTCGGTGCCGATCATCGGCCTGGGCGCGGTCGAGCGGGCCGTCAAGCAGCGCAAGCACCGGCCGATCTTCATGGTCGATTTGGCGGTGCCGCGCGACATCGAGCCGGAGGTGGCGCGCCTGTCCGACGTCTATCTCTACACCGTCGACGACCTCGCGGGTCTCGTGCAGACGGCCGGCGAAAAGCGCCAGGCGGCCGTCGAACAGGCCGAAGCGATCATCGAGACCGGCGTGCAGAGCTACGTCCATTGGCTGGACCAGCGCGGTTCGGTGCCGCTGATCCAGGCGCTGCATTCGCGTACCCAGGACTGGCGCGCGGCCGAGGTCAGCCGCGCTCGCAAGCTGCTGGCAAAAGGTGAAGACGTCGACTCGGTGCTGGACGCCCTGGCGCGCGGGCTGACGCAAAAGATGTTGCACGGCACGCTCGCCGAACTGCACGCGGCCGACGACGCCGACGCGCGGGCCCGGCTCGCGCAGACCGTCTCCCGGCTCTTCCTGCGCCAGGAGCCGATGCCGGCGATGAGCCGCGTGTCGGCGCGCCGGCCTGCAGGCGGCGGCACCTAGCGGCGCAACGCGCCTCCTCCGCCATTTCGACGCCCGAACCCCCGTCGGGCATCGGCAGCCGCACCCAAGAGCCGCCACCCTGAATCCGCATGAAAGACGCCCTCCGCCATCAGTTCGAGCGCCTCGGCCTGCGCCTGTCCGAGCTCGACGCCACGCTCGGCGACCCGCGCATCACGGCCGACATGAAGCGCTACCGGGCGCTCACGCAGGAGCAGGCGGAGGTGGCGAGCGTGGTCACGCGCTTCCACCGGTTCGAGCAGCGCGAGCGCGATCTCGCCGAAGCGGGCGAGCTGCTCGATGAGTCGGGCAACGCGCCCGAGATCGCCGAGCTGGCGAGCCAGGAGATCACCGAAGCCCGGGCCGACATCGAGCGGCTGCATTCGGAGCTGCAGATCGCGCTGCTGCCGCGCGACCCGGACGACGCCCGCAACGCCTTCGTGGAGATCCGCGCGGGCACCGGCGGCGACGAATCGGCGCTCTTCGCGGCCGACCTGGCGCGGATGTACGTGCGCCACTGCGAACGCCGCGGTTGGCGCAGCGAGCTGATGTCGGAGAGCGTCAGCGACCTCGGCGGCTACCGGGAAGTCGTCTTCCGGATCAGCGGCGACGCCGTCTACGCCCGGCTCAAGTTCGAGTCCGGCGGCCACCGGGTACAGCGGGTGCCGACGACCGAGACGCAGGGCCGCATCCACACCAGCGCCTGCACCGTCGCGGTGTTGCCGGAGCCGGACGAGACGGAGGAGGTGACGCTCAACCCGGCCGACCTGCGCATCGACACCTTCCGGGCGAGCGGCGCCGGCGGCCAGCACATCAACAAGACCGACAGCGCCATCCGCATCACCCACTTGCCGACCGGCCTCGTCGCCGAATGCCAGGACGACCGCTCCCAGCACCGCAACAAGGCCAAGGCGCTGATCGTGCTGACAGCCAGGCTGCGCGACAAGGACCGCAACGAACGCGCCGCGAAGGAGGCCGCCACGCGCAAGGGCCTGATCGGCAGCGGCGACCGCAGCGACCGCATCCGCACCTACAACTTCCCGCAGGGCCGCGTCACCGACCACCGCATCAACCTGACGCTCTACCGGTTGCAGGCGATTCTCGACGGTGATCTCGACGAGGTCACCGGGGCGCTGCAGGCGGCGCAGGCAGCCGAGCAGCTGGCTGCGCTCGAGAGCGGCGACGACCGGTGACGGCCGTGCCGATGACGGTCGCCGAGGCCCTTGCAGCCGCTCGGCAGGCCGGCGTCGACCGTCTCGACGCGCAATTGCTGCTCGCCAGGGCGCTCGACCGTCCGCGGACCTGGCTGATCGCCCATGACGATGCCCCGCTCGCGGACGACCGGGCTGTGGCGTTCGCAGCCGACGTGGCGCGACGCGCTGCGGGCGAACCACTCGCGTATATCGTCGGCATGAAGGAGTTCTGCGACGGGTTCGCCAACGTCAGCCAGACCGACGTGGCGGCGATCAAGACGTACGTCGAGGGCACCCAGATCGCCGGCGTGAAGGCCGTCGACGACTCGACCCTGACGATCGAGCTGAAGTCCCCGGCCGCCGACTTCATCCACCTCATCGAGCAGCCGACCTCGTCGCCGCGCCCGATCGAGTCGCTCGACTACCTCATCGGCTCGCCCGAGTCGAAGCAGAACGTCATCGAGAGCGGTC
>CAXTDH010000127.1:0-6675 GCA_964242405.1 uncultured Rhizobacter sp.
GCATGCGCCAGCCCCAGACGTCGAAGGCGTCGCCGAGGGCGAGGCGGCAGGCCAGGATGACGAGGAGCGAGAGGAAGAGGCCGAGCGTGGCGGTGGTCTGAATCCAGGCGGTGTGGAGGCCGCGCTTGTTCTGCGGTGCGTGCTCGGCGACGTAGGTCGCGGCACCCCCGTACTCGCCGCCGAGCGCCAGGCCCTGCAGCAGCCTGAGCACGATCAGGATCACGGGCGCCGCCAGCCCGATCGAGGCGTAGCCCGGCAGGAAGCCCACCACCGAGGTCGACACGCCCATGATCAGGATGGTGACGAGGAAGGTGTACTTGCGGCCGATCATGTCGCCGAGCCGGCCGAACACCAGCGCCCCGAACGGCCGGACGATGAAGCCGGCGGCGAACGCCAGCAGCGCGAAGATGAAGGCGGCGCCCGCATCCAGGCCGGAGAAGAACTGCTTCGCGATGATCGCCGCCAGCGAGCCGTAGAGGTAGAAGTCGTACCACTCGAACACCGTGCCGAGGCTGGAGGCGAAGATGACTTTCTTCTCCTCCGCGGACATCGGCTGCCCTACTTTGGACGGGACGTGCATCGTTGCAGTTGCCATGTTCATCTGTCTCCATGAAATTGGCGGCACCCGGGCGGCACGCCTTGTCACTGGATGTTGGCGGCGGTGACTGACCAAAGGCTGACGCGGGACTGACCGCTGGCTGACAAACCAGGGGGCAACCCGCGGTCGCTGTTTCTCGATGCGGAAAAATTGCCCCGGGTATGGCTTACCCTGGTGGCTGCGACGCTGTCGCCAGGCTGCGGCCTGCCGGCAACCGCCGACTGGCTTCAGGCGGTCCGCGGCGAATCTTCAGCCGGCAGCGAGCCGGTCGGGTCTGGGGGCTCAGCCAGCCGCGAGCCGGTCGAATCCGAGGCCTGATGGCGGGATGCCGATCGCCGCTCGCGGAGTGCACCCCATACGGCCAGCCGGCCGTCGGTGTCCAGCGACGCCCAACGGACGATCTCGTCGATCGTCCGGAAACAGCCCTCACACCAGCCCGTGGCCGCGTTCATCCGGCAGACGCTGGTGCAGGGGCTGGGCACTTCGGCGCGGCTCTCAGCCACGAAGGCGAGCCTCGCCGGCAGCGGCTTCAGGCGAATCGGCCGGCGTCTCGACGACATCCGCCACGGGCGCACCGGTCAAGGCGACGAGTGCCTGCGGGCTGAGCCGGAAGACGCCGTTCGGGTGCCCGGCTGCCGCCCAGATCTCGTCGAATCTGAACAGTTCGCTGTCGATCAGCGTGAGCGGCAAGACGGCATGGCCGATCGGCGCCACGCCGCCGATCGAGAAGCCGGTCTGCGACTTGACGAACCCGGCGTTGGCCCGCCCGAGCGGCCCGCCGACCTGCGCCGCCACCTTGGCCTCGTCGACTCGCCGGTCACCGGAGGTGATGACCAGCACCGGCGCATCGTCCGACAGGCGACGGAAGACGACGCTCTTGGCGATTTGGCCGACACCGACGCCCAGCACATCGGCCGCCTCTTGCGCGGTGCGGGCCGCGACGTCGAGGAACACCGGCAGGTGGGGATGGCCTCGATCCGCGAGCAGCGCCGCGACGCGTCGGAAGCCTTCCGGCCGCGCCTCGCCCGCGCCCGCGGGCGAGGCGACTGCCGGAGTGGGAGCCGATGCCGCGGTCACGGCCGTCATGCCGCCGACGCCACCGCGGCCTGCAGTGCCGCCTTGCGCCGGGCCAGCAGGGCATTGCCCGTCCGCGACACCGGCGGCCGGCCGAGCACGTCGGTGATGAAGCCGGCGGCGTCGATCAGCCGATCGATGTCGACACCCGTCTCCAGACCGAGCCCATCGAGCAGGAAAAGCACATCCTCCGTCCCGACATTGCCCGTGGCGCCCTTGGCGTACGGGCAGCCGCCCAGGCCGGCGATGCTGGCGTCGAAGGTGTGGACGCCGACCTCGAGCGAGGCGTAGATGTTGGCCAGCGCCTGGCCGTAGGTGTCGTGGAAATGGCCACTCACCTCCGCCATCGGGAAGTGCTTGCAGGCCCGTTCGAGCGCCGCCTGCACCCGCCGCGGCGTGCCGACGCCGATCGTGTCGGCGACGCCGCAATGGTCGACGCCGATCGCCTTCATCAGCAGGACGACGCGCTCAACTTCATCCGGCGTCACCTCGCCCTGGTAGGGGCAGCCGAGGGCGCAGGAGATCGCACAGCGGACCTTGATGCCGTGCGCCTTCGCCGCCGCCACCACCGGCCGGAAGCGCTCGATGCTCTCCTCGATGCTGCAGTTGATGTTGCGCTGGCTGAAGGCCTCGCTCGCCGCGCCGAAGACGACGATCTCGTCCGGACGGCCGGCGAGTGCCGCCTCGAAACCTTTCATATTGGGGGTCAGCACCGAGTAACGGACGCCGGCCGCCCGCGCTACACCCGCCATCACCGCCGTGTTGTCGGCCATCTGCGGCACCCACTTCGGGCTGACGAAGCTGGTGACCTCGATCTCGCGCAGGCCCGCCGCCTGCAGCCGGTGCACGAGCTCGACCTTGTGGGCAGTCGAGACCGGCTGCTGTTCGTTTTGCAGGCCGTCGCGCGGGCCGACTTCGACGAGGGTGACTCTGGATGGCAGCATGGGGCTATTCTTTACGCAATCGATTTACGCCATCACCAGCCGAAGCAATTCCCCGCCTTCGGCCACCTGGTCACCGACGGCGTAGAGCAGCTCGTCGATGGTGCCGTCGCGGGGCGCGCTGATGGTGTGCTCCATCTTCATCGCCTCCATCACCGCGAGCGGCTGCCCTTTGGTCACCGCCTCACCGGCGGCGGCGAGAAAGGCGATCAGCTTGCCCGGCATCGGCGCGGTCAGGCGTCCGCCTTCGGCGCCCGAATCACCGGCGGGAAGCGCAGAACCCGCCAGCCGGTCGATCACGGCCGACGCGTCGGCCGCGAAGACGGTGAAACGCTCGCTGGCCTTGGTGCCGGTGCCCGGCACGGCGCCGACGTGCACGTCCAGCGTCCAGCGGCGGCCGGCTAGGGTGACGTCGAACCGATCGGCGCCGAGCGGCCGGCTCTCGAAGGCGAGCCGCTGGCCGTCGGCGAAGGCGAGCGTTCGTCGACCGTCGCGACTGCGCTCGAGGCGAATCGGGTATTGCGTCTTGTCGGCCGGCGATACCGTCTCGAACTGTCGCGTCGCGACGCCGTGCAGGCGCCAGCCATCCCGCCTCGACCAGGGGTCGGGCGTCTGCAGCGCCTGCTCGGCGTCGAGCAACCGGGCCACCATGCCGGCGGCCGCGACTTGCAGCGGCAAAGGCGCCGCGTCGAAGAGCACGGCGCGCTCGCGCTCGATCAGCGCCGTGTCGAGGTCGGCCTCGGCGAACGACCGGCTCGCCACGACCCGTCGCAGGAAGGCGACGTTGGTCTGCAGGCCGACGATCTGCGTCCTGCCGAGCGCGGCCTCCATCCGGGAGAGCGCCTCGGCCCGGTCGCGGCCCCAGACGATCAGCTTGGCGATCATCGAGTCGTAGTAGGGCAGCACCGAATCGCCTTCGCGGACGCCGGCGTCGACCCGGACGTTGCCGCGCTCGAAGTGCATGGACCCGGGCGGGGTGCGGTAGACATCGAGCCGACCGGTCGCGGGCAGGAAGCCGGCGTCCGGGTTTTCGGCGCAGATGCGGGCCTCGATCGCATGGCCATGGCGCCGCACCTCGGCCTGGCGCAGCGGCAGGCGCTCGCCGGCGGCGATGCGCAGCTGCCACTCGACCAGGTCGAGGCCGGTGACGGCCTCGGTCACCGGGTGCTCGACCTGCAGCCGGGTGTTCATCTCCATGAAGAAGAAGCGCAGATCGCCGCCCTGCCCCTCGCGGCCGCCCTCCACCGGCTCGGCAATGAACTCGACCGTGCCCGCGCCGACGTAGCCGACCGCCTTCGCCGCTGCGACCGCCGCTGCCCCCATCTCCGCCCGGCGCGCCTCGCTGATGCCGGGCGCGGGCGCCTCCTCGAGCACCTTCTGGTGGCGGCGCTGCACCGAGCAGTCGCGCTCGAAGAGGTAGATGCAGTCGCCGAAGCAGTCGCCGAACACCTGGATCTCGATGTGGCGCGGCCGGGTGACGTAGCGCTCGATCAGCACCGCGTCGTCGCCGAAGCTGCTGCTCGCCTCGCGCTGGCAGGAGGCTAGCGCGGCGTCGAAGTCGGCCGCCTGGGTCACGATCCGCATGCCCTTGCCGCCGCCGCCGGCGCTGGCCTTGATGAGCACCGGGTAGCCGATCCGGTCGGCCTCGCGTCGCAGCAGCTGGGCGCCTTGCGCGGCACCGTGATAGCCCGGCACCAGGGGCACGCCGGCCCGCTCCATCAGCTGCTTGGCCTCCGCCTTCAGCCCCATCGCCTTGATGGCCGAGGCGGGTGGGCCGATGAAGACCAGCCCGGCGTCGGCGCAAGCCTGGGCGAACTCCTCGTTCTCGCTCAGGAAGCCGTAGCCGGGATGGACGGCTTCGGCGCCGGTCGCCAGGGCCGCGGCGATGATCCGGTCACCCCGCAGATAGCTTTCTTTCGGCGACGCTGCGCCGATCGCGACCGCCTCGTCGCAGAGTTCGACATGGCGGGCGGTGGCATCGACATCGGAATAGACGGCGACGGTGCGGATGCCCATCTTGCGGGCAGTGGCCGCGACCCGGCAGGCGATTTCGCCCCGGTTGGCAATGAGGATCTTCTTGAACATAGGGGGCTCCGGGGCTCAATCGCCTGCGCAAGCTTCGCTTGCCATGCAATTTGACTTCGTCGCTGCGCCGCTCCGCGGCTGGTCACCCCGGTTGGCAATGAGGATCTTCTTGAACATGGGGGGCTCCGGGGCTCAATCGCCTGCGCAAGCTTCGCTTGCCATGCAATTTGACTTCGTCGCTGCGCCGCTCCGCGGCTGGTCACCCCGGTTGGCGATCAGAATCTTCTTGAACATGGAAGCAGTTGCCTCATCGAATTGCGCTGCGGGCGCATCGTTTTTTTAAGGAACATCACGGCCGGTCGTGCCGTCAGGGCCGGGCGAAGCCGAGCCGCGCAAGAAATGAGTCGACGATCGGGAGCCAATGGAGCATGTCGAAGTTCACCGCGCCGTGCCCGTGCTTGCCGGCCGCGGCGAGCTGGTGGAACTCCGCCTTGCCGCCGCCGCGCAGCCAGGCCTCGTGCCAGCGCTTCGGGTTGTCGGGGCCCCAGTATTCGTCGTTCTCCCAATAGAGCCAGAGCATCGGCGCCTCCGCGGTGGCGGCCCGCGCCTCCCAATCGTTCGCCAGCCGCTGCGGATTGCAGGGCCGGCCGGGCGAGCGTTCGGGATCGCCCCCGGTACCCCCGGAGAAATCGATCGCGCCGACGAGTCCGGGCGGATGGCGCGAGACGGTCGCGATCGTCGCCAGACCGCCGACCGACTGACCGGCGACCACCCAGCGGGCGGTGTCGACGAAGGGCAGCGACGTCTTGGCGAAGGCGAGCGTGGCGAGCACCTGGTCGGACGCCGCCTTCGCCTGGGGCTCGAGCCGACCCGGCGCACAGCTGCCGGTCGACTCCGGGGGGAACGCGCCGTACGTCTCTCCATAGCCGACGCGGGTCGGCAGCAGCACGACGAAACCCTTGCCGACCAGGTAACGCGAAAGCGCCTCGAAGCGCTGGCTCGACTGCCGGGCCCGCTTGTCTGCCGGCGCCCGCCCGTGGTTCATGATGAAGAGCGGGAACGGGCCGTCACCGTCGGGGCGGAAGATCGAGACCGGGATCTGCCGGGTTTCTTCGCGCCCGTACAGGTCCTTGACGGTGACGGCGATGTGCTCGACGGTCTCGTTCAGGTCGCGCGACCGTGTCGGCGCCGAGGCGCTCGCGGAGGCCGGCATCGGGTCCGGCTCCGGGGCCGTCGCTTGAGCGCGCGCCGCAGCCCCACAGGCAAGCCATGCCAACAACCCCCACGCCCGGAGCACGGCGGCGTCCCCGGCCGACAGGGCCGGATCGCCCCGACGGCCGAAGCGCCGCACCAGGCGACGAAGAAAGCGCGCCAGGACGAAGATCAACGACACCATCACGACCAGCGCGACGCCGAGCAGCACGAAGAACACTGCCGGGTGCGCCCACGACAGCCAGAGGCTCGCGGGCACGACGCTGTCGCCGAGCAAGGACATGCCGACGTTCGAGAACGGCTCCGGCGAGGTGTTGACGGCCGCGCGGGTGGTCGTCTTGGCGACGTGGCTGGTGGCGGCGAGCGTGCCGCCCATCAGGGCCGCGGCCATCGACCAACTCGCCTGGTCGGCACCGAAAACCGAAGCGGCCAGCGCCGCGCCGGCAGGGATGCGGACGACGGTATGGATCACATCCCAGATGGAATCGAGACCCGGGATCTTGTCCGCAAAGAACTCGATGAACAGCATCAGGCCGCTGGCGCCCAGCAGCATCGGCGTCTCCAGCAGGCGCAGGCCGGTCGGCAGGTCGACCCAACCAAGGAATCCGGCCAGGCCGGTGAGGAAGACGACCGCATAGAGGCGCAGGCCGCTCGCCCAGCCGAGACCGGCAGCGATCGCGAGCAATTGAGTGGTGTCGAGGGGAAGGTCGGCCATGAGGATCGCTCCGTCGTTCAAGTTAGCCAAGCGGGGCGGCGCCTGTCCAGAAAGCTTTGCACGCCCTCGCGGCCTTCGTCGCTGGCGCGGATGTCGGCGATGCGGCGGGC
>CAXTDH010000127.1:6685-7962 GCA_964242405.1 uncultured Rhizobacter sp.
ACTCATCGGTGATCGGGCGGCCGGCGATGTCCTGCACCAGCCGCTTGCAGGCGCGCACCGCCATCGGCCCGTTGGCCACGAGCGCGGCGACGATCTCGACCAACTTGGCGTCGAGCGACTCCGCTGTGTCGACGACCTCATGGACGAAGCCGAACGATGCGGCCCGTTCCGCGCTGAAGCGTTCGGCCGTGACGAAGTAGCGGCGTGCCGCCTGTTCGCCCATCGCCCGGACGACGTAGGGGCCGATCGTCGCTGGCAACAAGCCGAGCCTGGCCTCGCTGAGACAGAAGTGCGCGCCGCCGACTGCGACCAGCACATCGCAGACCGCCGCCAGGCCCACGCCGCCGGCATAGCAGTCGCCATGGATACGGCCGACGACCGGCACCGGGCACTGCCAGATGGCCCAGAGCATGTCGGCCAGGGCCTGGGCGTCGGCGCGGTTCTGCGCCCAGTCGTAGCCGGCCATCTCGCGCATCCAGCCGAGATCGGCACCGGCACAGAAGGCCTTGCCGTGACCGCCGAGGACGATCGCCCGCAGCTCGGTGTCGGTCGACAGCGCGGCGAAACAGGCCGTCAGCTCGGCGATGGTCCGGGCGTCGAAGGCGTTGCGCACCTGCGGCCGGTTCAGCCAGACGTGGGCGACGTGGGGCGACGGCCGGCTGATGTCGAGGGCGGTTGCGGTTGCGGTTGCGGTCATGGCAAATGCGTTTCGTGGCAGGCGGGGTGGCCCCTCACATCCGGAAGACGCCGAACTTCGCATCCGGAATCGGCGCATTCAGGCTCGCGGAGATGCCGAGCGCCAGGACCTTGCGGGTGTCGGCCGGGTCGATGATGCCGTCGTCCCATAAACGTGCGGTGGCGTAGTAGGGATGCGCCTGCACGGCGAACTGGTCCAGCACCGGCTGCTTGAAGGCGGCTTCCTCGTCCGTGCTCCAGGCGCCGCCGCGGCCTTCGATGCCGTCACGCCGGACGGTCGCGAGCACCGACGCGGCCTGTTCGCCGCCCATGACGCTGATCCGGGCGTTCGGCCACATCCAGAGCAGGCGCGGCGAGTAGGCGCGGCCGCACATGCCGTAATTGCCGGCGCCGAAGCTGCCGCCGATGATGACCGTGAACTTCGGCACGGTGGCGGTCGCGACCGCCGTCACCATCTTGGCGCCATGCTTGGCAATGCCCTCGGCCTCGTATTTGCGCCCTACCATGAAGCCGGCGATGTTCTGCAGGAAGACGAGCGGGATCTTGCGCTGGCAGCACAGCTCGATGAAGTGCGCGCCCTT
>CAXTDH010000128.1:0-7952 GCA_964242405.1 uncultured Rhizobacter sp.
GGTGCTGCACGACCAGCGCGAGTACGACATCGACGGCTACCGGGTCGATGCGGCCAGCCCGCTCGACACGTCGCCCTGCCGCTACCTGTTGATGCTCGAGACGCTGCGCCGGCCGAGCACGCCGGGGCCGTCGTGGGCGCTGCTCGGGCGGGAGCGCCGCAACACGAGCGAGCAGGAGATCACGGCCATCTACAGGCGTCGCGCCGGAGCAAGCTGAGCCGACCGACCTGCAGCCCCCAATCGGCCCGCAGCCCTACGCAGCCTCGACCGTCGCCGCAGCCGATGTCGACACGACCGAGGGCCGCACCCTTGCGGCCGGGAACACCAGCCGAAAGGTCGAGCCCCTGCCCGGCTCGCTCTGGATGTCGAGTTCGCCACCATGCCGCTGAACGACGTGCTTGACGATCGACAAGCCGAGCCCCGTGCCGCCGGTGTCGCGCGAACGGCTGCCGTCGACCCGGTAGAAGCGCTCCGTCAGGCGCGGGATGTGCTCGCGGGCAATGCCCGGCCCGGTGTCGGAAACGGCGACTTCACCCGACCCGTCGCCGAGTACCCGCCACTGCAACTCGATGCGGCCGCCCTCGGGGGTGTACCGGATCGCGTTGCTGACGAGGTTGGCGATCGCACTTTGCAGTTCGGTCGGCGAGCCGGCAATCTGCGCGTCACCGAGAGGGGCGAACGACAGCACATGGTGCCCGCCCGACAGCAACCTCGCGTCGGTCTCGATCTGCGCCAGCAACGGCGCCAGCGCCACCCAGCGATCGGCATTCGGTCGTGGGCTGCCCTCGAGCTTGGCGAGCGTCAACAGGTCGGCGACCAGCGTGCCCATGCGGTCCGCCTGCTGCCCCATCAACACCAGCACCCGCTTGCGCTCGGCCTCGCTCAGCGGCAGGTTGGTCATCGTCTCGATGAAGCCGGCGAGCACCGTCAGCGGCGTGCGGATCTCGTGCGACACATTGGCGACGAAATCCCGCCGCATGCCGTCCGACCGGTCGCGCTGGGTGATGTCCTGCGACAGCACCAGCTTGTGATCGTCGCCGTACGGTCGCACCAGCACCGACAGCAGCCCCGAGCCGCGCGGCTCCGGGATCTGTACCGGCTCGTCGAACTTGCCCGACTGCAGGTAAGCGACGAAGGCCGGCGCCCGCAGCAGATTGGTCACTCGTTGCCGACGGTCACGCAGGGGGTCCAGGCCGAAGTGATCCGCAGCGAGCGAGTTGCACCATTCGATCTGGTCACCGGCGTCGAGCAGCATCACCCCGTTCGGCGAGGCTTCGATCGCCGACAGGAACTGGGTCAGCCGGGTTCGTTCCAGCGCCGCTGCGCGCTCACGCTGGCGAACCGCCCGTTCGATGCGGTAGCCGAGCTCGCCCCAGAGCCCCGCCCCTCGCGGCACCGGCCCTTCCTGGGAACCGCGCAGCCATTCGATCAGTTGGTAGCCGCGCAGGGTATCGCGCAAGGTCAACACGGAGACGGCGAAGGCACCGCCGAGAAAGGCGCCCACCAGCGCCGCGTGCGCCGGCCCGGCCCAGGATCCGACGACGCCGCCGGCAACCACCGCAACCAGCACCGCGAACAGGCGCGGCAGCAACCAGGTCATGAACAGCGTCGACTCATGCCGCCTGCCAGGCCGCTGCCGTCTGCTGCGTCAGCCGATAACCGACGCCGCGCACCGTCTCGACCATCTGGGCGCATTGCACCGGGGTGAGCGCTTCACGCAAGCGCTTGACGTGGACGTCGACGGTGCGCTCCTCGATGAAGACGTGATCGCCCCAGACGCGGTCCAGCAGCTGCGCCCGTGTGTGGACGCGCTCCGGATGGGCCATGAAGAAATGCAGCAGGCGAAATTCGGTCGCCCCGAGCTTCACGTCGCGGGGGGCGGCGCCTGGCTCCTGACGCTGGACACGCCGGGTCGACGGATCGATCCGGAGCGGCCCGACGACCACCGGCGCGTCGAGCGCCTCGGGCGCCTTGCGCCGCAGCACCGCACGGATCCTGGCCATCAACTCGGCGGTCGAGAACGGCTTGGTCAGGTAGTCGTCGGCACCGGCGTCCAGCCCGGTCACCTTGTCGGCTTCCTCGACCCGTGCCGTCAGCATGATGATCGGCAGGGCACGGGTGCGGTGGGCTGCGCGCCACTGCCGGGCGAGCGACACGCCGGATTGACCCGGCAGCATCCAGTCGAGCACCACCAGATCGGGCAAGGCACCGTCGACCGCGGCCTGCGCCTGTTCACCGTCCGCTGCGATCTTCACATCGAAGCCGGCGTGGCGCAGGTTGATGGCGATCAGCTCGGCGATCGCAGTTTCATCCTCGACGACCAGGATCAGGCTCATGTCGACCGCTCCCCGTTCTCTGTTCTCATCAGCCGCAAGCGATGGACCCTTTTCGCCTGCTCAGCGCACCAGCGACTCGATGGTGCCCACCGGGTTGTGCCGGACATCGGTGCCTTTGACGATGTAGATGATCTGCTCGGCCAGGTTCTTCGCATGGTCGCCGACCCGCTCGATCGCCTTGGCGACGAATACCAGGTCGATGCTCGACGAAATGGTCCGCGGGTCTTCCATCATGAAGGTGATCAGCTTTCTCATCAGGCCTTCGAACTCCTGGTCGATCAGGTCGTCCTGCTTGAGCACCTCGATCGCCTTTTCGACATCGAGCCGGGCGAAGGCGTCGAGCGCCTTGCGCAGCAACGAGACGGCGAGCTCCGACTCGTAGGCCAGGTCCTTGACCGGCAGGCGCAGGCGGCTGGAGACGCCGGAGTTGACGAGCCGCTGCACCGTGCGCGCGATCCGGGCGGCTTCATCCCCCACCCGCTCGAGGTTGGCGATCGTCTTGGAGATGGCGATCAGCAGCCGCAGGTCGCGCGCGGTGGGCTGGCGTCGGGCGATGATGGTCGAGAGATCGCGGTCGATCTCCATCTCGGTCATGTTGACCCGCTCTTCGGTCGTCAGCACATCGGAGGCGATCTCGGCGCTGAAATGGGTCAGCGCATAGACCGCTCGCGCGACCTGTGACTCGACCATGCCGCCCATCTCCAACACGCGCGTCGAGATGCCGCTTAACTCGGCGTCGAACTGCGTCGACAGATGTTTATCGCTCATAGGAGTAGTCCTTTTACTGCACCCAACCCCTCGCGGAGCTCGGGTCGTTCGGGCCGTCCAACAGTCCTCGGGACTGTCGGAGCCGCGGCCCTCACCCAAAACGGCCGGTGATGTAGTCTTCGGTGTCTTTCATCTTCGGCTTCATGAAGAGTTCGGCGGTACGGCCGAATTCGATCAGGTCGCCGAGGTACATGTAGGCGGTGTAGTCGGAGCAGCGTGCCGCCTGCTGCATGTTGTGGGTCACGATCACCACCGTGTAGTCGCTCTTCAGTTCGCCGATCAGCTCCTCGATCTTGCCGGTCGAGATCGGGTCGAGCGCCGAGCACGGCTCGTCGAGCAGCAACACCTCGGGCTTGATGGCGATGCCGCGGGCGATGCACAGGCGCTGCTGCTGGCCGCCCGACAGGCCCGAGCCGCTCTGGTTCAGCTTGTCCTTGACCTCGTTCCAGAGTGCCGCTTTTTTCAGCGCCCACTCGACCCGCTCGTCCATCTCGACCCGCGGCAGGCTCTCGAACAGCTTCACGCCGAAGGCGATGTTGTCGTAGATCGACATCGGGAACGGCGTCGGCTTCTGGAACACCATGCCGACCTTGGCGCGCAGCAACGAGACATCTTCCTTGCTCGTCAGGATGTTCTCGCCGTCGAGCACGATCTCGCCCTCGGCACGCTGCTCCGGGTACAGCTCGAACATCCGGTTGAAGGTACGCAGCAAGGTCGACTTGCCGCAGCCCGACGGCCCGATGAAGGCGGTGACCTTGTGTTCCGGAATGTCCAGGCTGATGTTCTTCAGCGCATGGAAGCGGCCGTAGTAGAAGTTCAGGTTTCGGACCGCCAGCTTCGGCTTCTCGGTCACCGGCAGGTCGACTTTGACGTCCACGCTCTACTCCCCGTCCTAGTGTTTGTTGCGGAACAGCACGCGCGCCGCGATGTTCAGGATCAGCACGCCGATCGTGATGATGAAGACGCCCGCCCAGGCCAGCTTGTGCCAGTTCTCGTACGGGCTCATCGCGAACTTGAAGATGGTGACCGGCAGGCTGGCCATCGGCGAGCGGATGTCGCTGGCCCAGAACTGGTTCGACAGCGCCGTGAACAAGAGCGGCGCCGTCTCACCCGAGACGCGGGCCAGCGCCAGCAGGATGCCCGTCATCACGCCGGCCCATGCCGATTTCAGCGTGATCGTCATGATGACGCGCCACTTCGGCGTGCCGAGCGCGTAGGCCGCCTCACGCAAGGCGTTCGGGATCAGGCTCAGCATGTTCTCGGTCGTCCGGATCACGACCGGGATCACGATCAGGGCCAGTGCCAGCACGCCGGCGATGCCGGAGAAACTCTTCATCGGCGCCACCACGGCCGAGTAGATGAACAGGCCGATGACGATGCTCGGCGCCGACAGCAGGATGTCGTTGATGAAGCGGGTCGCACTGCCGAGCCAGCCCTTCTGCCCGTACTCGGCCAGGTAGATGCCGGCGAAGATCCCGATCGGCGTGCCGAGCAGCGTCGCCAGGCCGACCATCACCAGCGACCCGAAGATGGCATTGGCGAGGCCACCCGTCTCAGCCTGGGGCGCCGGCGTCATCTCGCTGAAGGTGGCGAGTGCCAACCCGCCGATACCGAGGCGCACCGTCTCGAAGAGGATCCAGAGCAGCCAGAACACACCGAACGCCATCGCGACGAGCGACAGCACCAGGGCAACGGCATTGATGCGCTTGCGGCGGCTGTGGTGCGCCAGGCGTGAGGCCTGCGTCGCGACCGGCGTGACCGAAGCGGGCGTCGCGCCTGTTGCAAGCGGCCTCGCGTTGGCTTGCGTCGCCGCAACCCAATCGACTTCCGGGCCAGTCGGCGAATTCACGTCAGCCCCCCTTCGTTGCGCTTGAGACGTGCCAGGAGCAGCTTGGAGATCGACAGCACCACGAAGGTGATGAAGAACAGCACCAGCGCCAGGTAGATGAGCGAGGCCTGGTGCAGCCCGGCGCCGGCCTCGGCGAACTCGTTGGCCAGTGCGGAGGTGATGCTGTTGGCCGCCTCGAACACCGACGGCGAGTTCAACTGGTTCATGTTGCCGATGACGAAGGTGACCGCCATCGTCTCGCCGAGTGCTCGGCCGAGCCCGAGCATGATGCCGCCGATGACACCGGTCTTGGTGTAGGGGAGCACGACCTTGTAGACCACTTCCCAAGTCGTCGACCCGAGCCCGTAGGCCGACTCCTTGAGCAGCGGCGGCGTCACCTCGAACACGTCGCGCACCACCGAGGCGATGAACGGGATCACCATGATCGCGAGGATGATGCCGGCCGACAGGATGCCGATGCCGACCGGCGGGCCGGACACGAGGGCGCCTAGCACCGGCACGCCCTTCAACAACGACTGCAACGGAATCTGCACATAGGTCGCGAGGATCGGCCCGAATACCAACAGCCCCCACATGCCGTAGACGATCGACGGCACGGCCGCCAGCAACTCGACGGCGATGCCGAGCGGCCGCTTCAACCAGCCCGGCGAGAGCTCCGTCAGGAACAGGGCGATGCCGAAACTGACCGGGACGGCGATCAGCAGCGCAATGAACGAGGTCATCAGCGTGCCGTAGATCATCACCAGACCGCCGTAGCTGTCCTTGACCGGATCCCAGTCGCTGCGCCACAAGAAACTGAGGCCGTACTCCCGAATCGCCGGCGCGGCGCCGACCACCAGCGAGCCGATGATTCCCGCCAACACTGCCAGTGTGAGCACCGCCGCGGCATGCGCCAGCACCGAGAAGACCGTATCGGCCCACGGCGCCGAACGCCGCAGCGCCGGCGGGCGACTGCGCGGCTCCGTTCGATCCATCTTCTTGTCCGCTTCCGGAAATCGACTGAGGGGCAGTGTAGCGGCCACGGATGCTCCGGAACTCGGACGAAGAAGACGGCAGGCTTACTTGAACGCGACGGCCTTGCCGCCTGCGTCCTTGATCTCACCCCACTGCTTGCGAACCAGGTTCTTGACGGCATCCGGCAACGGCACGTAGTCGAGGTCGGTGGCCATCTTGTCGCCGTTGCCGTAGGCCCATTCGAAGAACTTCAGCGAGTTGCTGGCGTTGACCGGCTTGTCCTGCGCCTTGTGCATCATGATGAAGGTGGCGGCAGTGATCGGCCACGAATCCTTGCCCGGCTTGTCGGTCAGCACCTGATAGAAGGTCTTGGACCAATCCGCACCGGCAGCGGCCGCCTTGAAGGTCAAATCATCGGGCGCAACGAAATTGCCGGACGCGTTCTTCAGCTGCACGTACGACATCTTGTTCTGCTTGGCATAGGCGTATTCGACATAACCGATCGAGTTCGGCAGCCGCTGCACATACGACGACACGCCCTCGTTGCCCTTGCCGCCCGCACCCGTCGGCCAGTTGACGGCCGTGCCCTCACCCACCTTCTCCTTCCATTCCGGGTTGACCTTCGACAGATAGTTGGTGAAGTTGAAGCTGGTGCCGGAGCCGTCGGCGCGCCGAACGACGGCAATATCGGCGTCGGGCAACGCAACCCCCGGGTTGAGCGCCGTGATGGCCGGATCGTTCCACTTCTTCAGCTTGCCGAGGAAGATATCGCCGAGCACCGGCCCGGTCAACTTGAGCTGCCCAGGCTCGATTCCCTTGATGGCGACCACGGGCACCACACCGCCGATGACGGTCGGGAACTGGACGAGTCCGGCCTTTGCAAGTTCCTCGTCGGTCAACGGCGCATCGGATGCGCCGAAGTCGACCGTCTTGGCACCGATCTGCTTCATGCCGGCGCCTGAGCCGACCGACTGGTAGTTGATCCGTGCGCCGTTTGCCTTGTTGTAAGCGTCGGCCCACTTGGCGTAGATAGGCGCGGGAAACGAAGCGCCGGCACCGGTCACGTCCTGGGCGAAGGCCAGACCGGCCGAAGCGGCCAGCACGGTGCCGATCAAAACCGAGCGTGTCGTCAGGGCACTGTAAAACGGGGATGAGCAGGTCGTCATGTCATCTACCTTTCGGCATTGATTTCGATGGACCGGACTCTAGGGTTTTCCCGTGACGGGTTCGTGACAAGCGCTCAGCGCAATGTGTCAGCAAGGCGTTCGGCCGCACGCCGTGTGACAGCTTCGTCCGGCGCCTCGACCATCAGCCTCAACACGGGTTCGGTGCCCGATGGCCGAATCAGCACCCGGCCGTTCTCGCCAAGTTCCGCCCGAACCGACTCGGTCACGGCCGCGAGCCGGGCGTTCGCCTGCCAGGCGGTGCCGGGAGGTAGGCGCACGTTGATCATCGTCTGCGAGAAGAGGCGCACGCCGTCGAGCTGCTGCGCCATCGTTCGGCCGGTGCGGCAACAGGCCTGCAGCACCAGCAACGCGCTGACGATGCCGTCGCCCGTGGTGTGCTTGTCGAGCGCGAGCAGGTGGCCCGAGCCTTCGCCGCCGAGTTGCCAACCCCGGGCGACCAGTTCCTCGAGCACGTGCCGGTCACCGACCGCCGCCCTGACGAATTCGAGCCCTGCCCGCCGCAGCGCCAACTCGACCGCCATGTTGGTCATCAAGGTGCCGACGACGCCGGGCACCGCAAGCCCCTGTGCCAGGCGATCGGCGGCCAGCAGGTAGAGCAACTCATCGCCGTTGTAGAGACAGCCCGACGCGTCGATCATCTGCAACCGGTCGGCATCGCCATCGAGCGCGATGCCGTAATCAGCACCCTGCGCCGCCACGGCGGCAACCAGCGCCGCGGGCGCCGTCGCGCCGAAACCGTCATTGATATTGATGCCGTTCGGGCTGCAGCCGATGGCGATCACCTCGGCTCCGAGTTCATGGAACACATCGGGGGCGACGTGGTAGGCCGCCCCGTGCGCCGCGTCGACGACGATCTTC
>CAXTDH010000129.1:0-7920 GCA_964242405.1 uncultured Rhizobacter sp.
TTTGCGCCCAGGCTTACCCTTGGCATCAGCGGCTGCGGCCGTGGGTTTCTTCTTGTCCTCAAGCTCGGCCTTGACGGCCTTGGCCGGCTTGGACGTGGCGGCAGGCGTGGCTGCCTTGGCGGGAGCGCTCTTCTTCGCGGTCATGCAAATCCTCGCGGTCGCGGTCGTGAGCCGTCGATCTGGGGCCGGCGTCCAACCCGGATCCAGCTGAGCGATCGAAGGCCTCGGCCCCTGTCGAGGTGGCGCGAAAGCAGACGGCACGCCAGGGTCGGGCGCCGAGGTCGAAGGCCTCGCACGCACTCGGAGAACGGCAGGGTGATCGGCGAGATCAAGGGCGGACGAATTCGGTGCGCAGCGGTACGAGGCTGGGTCGGTCGCTCAACGAGCCGTCGCTGCCGAACGCGAATGACCGCGTTCCTGCCGTCTGCGAGACGGCCTTGACCGACGACCGGTAAATTATACCGGCGAGCGCCGGGCGAACTCGGCCTTGAGGCGCGAGCGTTCGGCGCCGAGTTGCCGGCTTCGGCGCTGCGCATCGGCAGACAGCTCGCCCGAGGCGAAGAGCAGGGTCAGCTCGTCCTCCACGGCCTGCAAGCGCAGCTTGTCGAGTACCAGGCCAAGCTCCGACGCTAGGTCGCTTCTTGGCTCCGGATCGTGGAAGTCGGCAATGCGGGAAACGATCGCCATGCCGTCGCCTTCCGTCTCGGCCTTCTCGCGCAACTGAGCCAATAACGCCGGGGCGGCGATGGGCCCCTGTTCCTGGAGACTGCGTTCGATGCAGCTGAAGAACATGTCGTAGGGTGCCGCCTGGGCCGCCAGCATGTCGTGCGATTCGCCGTCCAGCGTCGTCCACAACTCGCTGCGGTGCAGCAACAGCCAGATGGCCCGGTCGAGGAGCGTCGCCGCACCTTTGCTGATGGCCCGGTGGCTGCGCCGCGTTGTGGTGGGCCCGGCAGGCCGTGCGCCGGCAGCGGTCCGGGCGGCCCCACCCCACAGGCCTTGAAGTTCGGCAGTTTCCAACCGGCCGAGGCTTGCCAGTTCACCGAGTAGCTGACGCTTCAAGGCGCCGTCCGGCAGGGCCGACCAGAGCGGCTTGGCGTCTGCGAGAAGATGCGCCCGGCCCTCAGCGGTTTGCAGGTCCTTGCCGTCGCTGGCGACCTCGGCGATCTGTCGCGACAACGGTTGCGCCTCGGCGATCGCTTGCTCGAACGCGGTGGCGCCTCGTTCGCGCACGAAGCTGTCGGGGTCGTGTTCGGTCGGCAGGAAGAGGAAGCGCACGGTTCGGGTGTCCGTTGCGAGCGGCAAGCTCGCCTGCAGGGCCCGAACGGCCGCGCGCCGACCGGCGGTGTCGCCGTCGAAGGCGAAGACGACCGAATCCGTGAAGCGAAACAACTTCTGCAGGTGGTCGGGCGTGCAGGCGGTGCCGAGCGTGGCCACGGCGTTGCCGAAGCCGGACTGGGCGAGCGCGACGACGTCCATGTAGCCCTCGACCACGAGCGCTTGGCCCCGTTCCCGCACCGCGGTCCGCGCTTCGAAGAGGCCGTACAGCTCGCGGCCCTTGCTGAAGACGGGCGTTTCTGGCGAGTTGAGGTACTTCGGTTCGCCGCGGTCCAGCACCCGGCCGCCGAAGCCGATCACTTCGCCCTGGACCGACCGGATCGGGAACATGATGCGGTCACGGAACCGGTCGTAGCGCTTGGCAGGCGTCTCGTCGCCGTCGCCGTTCTCCGTCGCCTGGGCGATCACCAGGCCGCTTTCCTCGAGCAGCGGATCGTCGTAGGACGGGAAGATGCTGGCCAAGCTGCGCCAGCCATCGGGCGCGTAACCGAGCCCGAACCGGCTGGCGATTTCGCCGCTCAGGCCGCGGCCCTTCAGGTAGTCGACCGCACGCGGGCTGGCCTTCAATTGCTTTCGATAGCCGTCGGCGGCGCGTGCGAGTACGTCGCTCAGGGTGGCGCGCCGCTGCTTCAGCCGTGCCGCTTCGGCCCGTTCTGCTTCGCTGCCTTCTTCCTCCGGGACGGTCATTCCGGCCTGCTGGGCGAGATCGGTGACGGCGTCGATGAAGCTCATCGAGTGGAGTTCGGTCAGAAACTTGATGGCGTCACCGCTCGCGCCGCAGCCGAAGCAGTGATAGAACTGCTTGACCGGGCTGACCGAGAAGCTCGGCGACTTCTCGGCGTGAAACGGGCAGAGGCCCATCAGGTTCGCGCCGCCCTTCCTGAGCGGCACCTGCCGGCCGACGACCTCGACGATGTCGGTGCGGGCGAGCAGGTCGCGAATGAAGGCCGCGGGAATCACCGGGCGAGTCTAACGTTGCGGCCGCTGGCCGCTGGCCGCTGGCCGCACGGTAGAGGAGGCCATTCGCAGGACGCCAGATCCCGGACCCAGACCCCAGAGGCGCGGGCCATACGCCGGGCACGGCCTGTGCCCGGGTTACTCGGTCGCGCCCTCCGACGACAGAACTTGGGCCTGCCGCAGGCCCGCAAAATTATCGAGCGCCTATCGCCGCTCGTACCGCAAATCTCGGTTCAAACCGCGAAATCTTCGATCTTGCGACCTGCTGCGAGTGCCGCCTTCAACCATTTAGGTTGCAAGCCACGACCGCTCCAGGATTCGCCGGTCGCGGTATTGCGGTACTTCGCAGCGACCTTGTTTCCTTTTGCTGCACTCGAACCGCGGCCCGTCGACTTACCGGAGAGATCGTTCAGCGACAAGCCGTATTGGCTCATCAGCTCCCGGATTTTGTTCATGGCCTCGCTCCGGTCCTGCTTTTGCGTCTGCTCGATCTCCCGCTCCAGTGCCTCCTTCTTGGCGATCAGTTCCTGCAGGGTTGCCATGTGATTCCTTGTGATGGTGAAAGATATTGGCGATTCTATTCGCCAATTCCACAGCGCCGCAAGCCGGCAAGGATTAATTTTCCAGCATCACGATTGACGCTTGCGCAAACCGGCAGGTGGGTCCCGGTATCTCGGCACTTCAGGCGGGCGGCGGCACATACCCGGCGGGCTGCTCGACACCGCCGCCGAAGAAGAAGTTCTCCATCTGTCGAGCAAGATATTGACGCGCTCGCTGGTCCGCAAGGTTAAGCCGGTTCTCGTTGACCAGCATCGTCTGGTGCTTCATCCAGGCTGCCCAAGCCTCCTTGCTGACGGAGTTATAGATCCGCTTTCCGAGCTCCCCGGGGTAGGGGGCATAGTCGAGCCCGTCGGCTTCCTTCTTGAGGTAGACACATTGAACGATGCGGGGCATATCGCGCTCCTTGAGATGGTATGGGCGTGCAAGCGGCTTTGACACTCGCTTGGGACGAAAGATGAAAAGCCGCGATTTTGCAAGGGCGTGCGCAGCTTTGCAGGACGATCAACGCAAGACGGTCAGAGAAGCTTCTTGACCAGCACCTGCGAGCGGCGATCCCAGTTGTATTTTCGCTTGCGGGCTTCCGGCAGCCATTCTGGATCGACGGCCTCGAACCCGCGCTTGATGAACCAGTGCATGGTCCGGGTCGTCAACACGAAGATGCTGTCGAGGCCCATCACTCGGGCCCGTTGCTCGATTCGTTTCAGGATGCGCTCGCCATCCCCCTGGCTCTGGACCAGCGGGGAGACAGTCAAGGCAGCCATCTCCGCGGTACGGCTCTCAGGATACGGGTACAGCGCCGCGCAGCCGAAGATGACGCCGTCATGCTCGATCACTGTGTAGTGACCGATGTCGCGCTCGATTTCGGTCCGGCTGCGTTTGACCAACGTACCGTCGCGCTCGAAAGGCTCGATCAGCTGCAGGACGCCACCGATGTCGTCCGACGTCGCTTCACGCAGGCTCTCGAGTTTCTCATCGACGACCATGGTGCCGATACCGTCGTGGGTGAACACCTCCATCAGGATGGCGCCGTCGAGGGCGAACGGCAGGATATGAGACCTTTCGACGCCACCGCGACACGCGCGAACGCAATATTGCAGGTAGAAGGCCGTATCCGTTGGCAGCACCGGCGCCGGCAGATGCGCCAGCAGGCGTTCGGCGTCGGCTAGGGCGAGTTCCGTATCAATCGGGCTTTCAACGTCGTCCGGTTGCTCGCGAATGCCGGGAGTTTCCGTGACGAACAGAAGTTTGTCGGCTTGCAGGGCGATGGCTGTCGCCGTGGCAACTTCTTCCATCGTCAGGTTGAATGCTTCACCGGTCGGTGAAAAGCCGAACGGCGATAGCAGCACCATGGCGCCGGTATCGATCGCCCGGCGAATGGCCGAGCCATCCACCTTGCGGACCACGCCGCTGTGGATGAAGTCGACACCGTCGACGATACCCACCGGCCGAGCCGTCAGGAAATTGCCCGATACAACGCGGACGATCGCGTTCGCCATCGGCGTGTTGGGCAGCCCTTGCGAGAAAGCCGCCTCGATCTCGAATCGCAACTGGCCGGCTGCCTCCTGAGCAGAATCAAGGGCCACCGCATCGGTAATTCGCAGGCCGTGGCTGTAACGCGCTTCGTGCCCCTTCGAGCGCAGTTGCTCGTTGACCTGAGGCCGAAACCCATGGACCAACACCAGTTTGATGCCCATCGCCTGGAGGATGGACAAGTCTTGGGCAAACGAATTGAGCTTGCCGGCCGCTACCAGCTCACCGGTGATCGCGACGACGAATGTCTTGCCGTGATACGCATGAATATGCGGCGCGACGGTGCGAAACCACGGCACGAATGTGTGGGGGAAAACCAGGCTGGCGGGCGTCGTCATGTGCGCGGATTTTTGCATGCGCGCCGGTTCGGGGTGCCAGGTGCACTGCCCTGGCCCCCTCGTGCGCTCCGATTACCGTTCGACGACGGTGTTACGGCCCGAGGCCGCACGCACACCGCCCGTCAGTGAGAGCCTCCGCCGCCCAGGTAGGCCGCTTTGACCGCCGGATCGTCGCGCAGCTTCGCGGCAGCACCGTGGACCGAAATGCGGCCGTTCTCGAGCACGTAGCCGTAGTCGGCCACCGCGAGTGCCGCGGCGGCGAACTGCTCGACCAACAGCATCGTCACGCCCTCGCTCTTCAGCTTTTCGATGATCCGGAACACCTCGGCGACGAGGATCGGCGCCAGGCCCATCGAGGGCTCGTCGAGCAGCACGACCTCCGGGTTGAGCATCACCGCCCGGGCCATCGCCAGCATCTGCTGCTCGCCGCCCGAGAGCGTGCCGGCCAGCTGGGTGCGGCGTTCCTTCAAACGCGGAAAGAGCTCCAGCGCCCGCTCCAGGTCGCCGGCGACATCGCCTTTCGGCCGGCTGCCGGTCAGCCGGGGGAAGGCCCCGAGCGTGAGGTTGTCGGCGACCGTCATCGTCGCGAACACGCGCCGGCCCTCCGGCGAATGCGCGAGGCCGAGCTTGGCGACGGTGTACGACTCCAGGCCGTCGATGCGCTTGCCGTTGAGCGCGATCTCGCCATCGGTCGGCGCGATCATGCCGGAGACGGCGCGCATGGTCGTGGTCTTGCCGGCGCCGTTGGAGCCGATCAGCGTCACGACCTGGCCCTTCGGCACGTCGATCGAGATGCCGTGCAATACCTGCACCTTGCCGTAGCCGGCGTAGAGGTTCTTGATGGTCAACATGGTGCGGTGTCGTCCTTCAGGCGGCCTGGCCACCGAGGTAGGCCTCGACGACTTTCTCGTCTGCCTGCACCGCGGCCGGCAGGCCTTCGGCGATCTTCTGGCCGAAATCGAGCACGGTGACCGTGTCGCACATGCTCATGACGACATCCATGTGGTGCTCGATCAGGATGACGGTGACGCCGTGTTCTCGAATCTTGCGGATGAAGCCGACGAGCTCCTTGATGTCGGGCGCCGTCAGGCCGGCCGCGGGCTCGTCCAACAGCAGCAATTGCGGGTCTAGCGCCAGGGCACGGGCGATCTCGAGCAGCCGCTGCTTGCCGTACGGCAGGTTGCGCGCCTCCTCGTAAGCGAGGCTCGAAAGACCGACGAAGCGCAGCAGCCCCATCGCCCGATCGGCGGCGGCCGTGCTCTCGTGGGTGTAGCGCGGCGTGTGCAGCGCGACATCGGCGAGGTTGCTCCGGAACGTGTGGTGCAGGCCGACCTGGACGTTCTGCAGCGCCGTCATCTCGCCGAACAGCTGCACGTTCTGGAAGGTGCGGGCGATGCCGGAGAGGGCGATGTCCGACGACGTCCGGCCGACCACCGTACGGCCCGCGAACTCGATCGTGCCGGCGGTCGGCTGGTAGATGCCGGTCAGCACGTTCATCATCGTGCTCTTGCCCGACCCGTTCGGGCCAATCAAGCCGTGGATGGTGCCGCGCCGCACCACCAGGTCGACGTTGTTGATCGCCTTCAGGCCGCCGAACTGCATCAGCACGCCGCGCGCCGTCAGGAGATCGGGGGATGCGCTCGTGGCGGCCTGCGAGACCGCGTCCGCCCCCTGCGTCTCGCCGACCACGCCGTCGTTGACGATCGGCCGCTTGAGGTTCAAGGCGATCCGCACGAAGCCGACAATGCCGTCCTGCAGGTAATAGACGACGAAGAGCGTGATGACGCCGAAGATCGACAGCCGCCAGTCGGTCATCGTCTGCAGCCGGAACGACAGGCCCGCCAGCAGCAAGGTGCCGACCACCGGGATCGCCATCTGCACCGGCGTCATCTTGCCGCGCTTGACCGCCACGCCGGCGCAGATCGCGACGACGATCGCCAGCGCGATCGAAACATAGCGGAACATCTCGATATCGTCGAGCAGCTTGGGCAGCAGGACGATGATGGCCGCGCCCAGCATCGCGCCGATGCGGCTCTTGCGGCCGCCCATGATGATGCCGAGCAGGAACAGCACCGTCAGCTCGAAGTTGTACGAGTTGGGCGAGATGTACTGCTCGGAGTAAGCGTAGAGGTTGCCCGCCAGCCCGGCAAAGCCCGCGCTGATGACGAAGGCGTAGACCTTGTAGCGGTACACCGACACGCCCATGCAGTCAGACGCCACGGGGCTGCCGCGCAGCGCCTCGAAGGCCCGGCCGTAGTGCGAGCGCAGGATCCGGTGGACGACCATCAGCGCCAGCACCATGAGCGCCGACACCACCCAGAAAAACTCCCGATCGTCGAGCTTGTGGCCGAAGAACTCGGGCTTGGCGAGCTTGATGCCCATCGGCCCTTCGGTCAGGAAGCTCATCTCGTTGATCAGGATGGCGATGATGGTGCCGAAGGCGAGCGTCACCATCGCGAGGTACGGCCCCGACACGCGCAGCGCCGGCAGGGCGAGCAGCGCGCCGCAGCCGGCGGTGAGCAATATCGACGCCGGCACGGTGAGCCACATCGACAGTCCCAGCTTCATCACCATCACACCCGCTGTATAGGCGCCGATGCCGAACAGGCCGGCATGGCCGAGCGACACCTGCCCCGTGTAGCCGACGACGATGTCCAGGCCGAACAGCAGGATCGCGTAGATGGCGATCGTCTCGACCAGGTGGATGTAGTACGGGTTCTGGACGAACACCGGGAAGAGGCAGAGGGCGGCGATGGCCAGGAGCGACACCAGGACGTGGCTGCGCTTCATGCCGGCCGAGGCGCGCGGCCGGGGCGAAGTCGTGACCGGCCCGACGGTAGGCAGCGGGCGGAGCGAGGCGGGTGATTGTTCCATGTCAGACCTTCTTGATCGCCGTCTTGCCGAACAGGCCGGCCGGCCGGACGGCGAGCACGATCAGCAGCAGCACGAGGCCGGGCACATCCTTGTAGCCGGTGCTGATGTAGTAGCCGGTGGTAGTTTCGGCGATGCCCAGGATGATGCCGCCGACGATGATCCCGAGGCCGCTCGTCAACCCGCCGATGATGGCGACGGCGAAGGCCTTCAGGCCGAGCACGGCGCAGATGGTGGCGCCGGTGAGCGTCAGCGGGGCGATCAGCACGCCGGCGAACGCCGCCGTCATCGACGACAGCGCGTATGAGAAGGTGATCACCAGCCC
>CAXTDH010000130.1:0-7853 GCA_964242405.1 uncultured Rhizobacter sp.
TCGGCTTCCCCTACGGCATCTTCAGCCACCTCGATTGGGTGTCGAACACCGGCTACCAGTACCTGCACTTCCACTACAACCCGGCGCACATGCTGGCGGTCAGCTTCTTCTTCGCGACCACCTTCGCGCTCTCGCTGCACGGCGCGCTCATCCTCTCGGCGGTCAACCCGGCGCCGGGCGAAACGGTCAAGACCGCCGAGCACGAGAACACCTTCTTCCGCGACACGATCGGCTATTCGATCGGCACGATCGGCATCCACCGGCTCGGCCTCTTCCTGGCGCTGTCAGCCGGGTTCTGGAGTGCCGTCTGCATCGTCATCAGCGGCCCGTTCTGGACGCGCGGCTGGCCGGAATGGTGGACGTGGTGGCTGAACCTGCCGATCTGGCGATAGCGGCCCGACACCAGCGAAACGAACGATCCGCTGCGAACGAACACGCAGCTTGAGGAGACTAGTCGATGCGTACCCTCGAGTACCAGAACATCTTCACCCGCGTGCAGCCGACCGCGCCTTCGTACATCGGCATTCCGCTCGACCGGGGCAACAAGGAGCGTGAAGGGCCGCCGGTGCACTCGCACTGGCTGGGCAAGATCGGCGATGCGCAACTCGGGCCGTTCTATCTCGGCTGGTTCGGCCTGGCCTCGTTGATCTGCGGCTTCACCGCCTTCGAGATCATCGGCCTGAACATGCTGGCCTCGGTCAACTGGAACCCGATCCAGCTGATCCGGCAACTGCCCTGGCTGGCGCTCGAGCCGCCTTCGCCGGCCAACGGCCTGCACCTCTTTCCGCCGCTCAACGAAGGCGGCTGGTGGCTGATGGCCGGCTTCTTCATGACGACCTCGGTGCTGCTCTGGTGGGGCAGGATGTACCGGCGTGCGCGGGCGCTCGGCATGGGCACCCACGTGGCCTGGGCCTTCGCTGCGGCGATCTGGCTGATGCTCTGCCTGGGCATCATCCGGCCGGTGCTGATGGGCAGCTTCGGCGAGGCGGTGCCCTTCGGGCTGTTCCCGCACCTCGACTGGACGGCCGCCTTCTCGATCCGCTACGGCAACCTCTTCTACAACCCGTTCCACATGCTGTCGATCGTCTTCCTCTACGGCGCGACGCTGCTCTTCGCCATGCACGGCGCGACCATCCTGGCCGTCAGCCGGTTCGGCGGCGAACGCGAACTGGAGCAGATCGTCGACCGCGGCACGGCGAGCGAACGCGCCGGGCTGTTCTGGCGCTGGACGATGGGTTTCAACGCGACGATGGAGTCGATCCACCGCTGGGCGTGGTGGTTCGCGGTGCTCTGCCCGCTGACCGGCGGCATCGGAATCCTCTTGACCGGAACGGTTGTCGACAACTGGTATCTTTGGGCGGTGAAGCACCATGTCGCACCGGTGTATCCGGCCGTCTTCGGGCCGGTGATCGACCCGGCGACCCTCCAGGGAGTCAAGCCATGAAGCAGCTACGTCCTGAACCGGGCCATGCGGTCTGGAACGATGCGACGCGGCCGAGCGGCGAGGGCGCCGGTGGCTTGCGTTCCGCGGGCCGCTGGCTCGCGTCGGCCGCGCTGTTCTCGGTGGCCGTGCTGCTGGTGGGCTGCGAGCGGCCACCGGTCACGGCCGTCCAGCGGGGCTTCCGCGGCACCGGCATGGACCAGGTCTACAACCCCCGTCTGGTCGCCGCCAGCGCGCCTTTGAACGCAGTGCCGTTCGATCCGCCGATGGTGCCGTCGGAAGGGCCGCGGGCGTCTCAGGTCTTCAAGAACGTTCAGGTGGTGGGGGACATCAGCGTTGCCGAATTCACCCGCTTGATGGTGTCGATGACCGGTTGGGTGTCGCCGCAACAGGGCTGCACTTATTGCCACAAACCGGGCGAAGATTTTTCGTCGGACTCGCTCTACACGAAGGTGGTGTCACGGCGCATGCTGCAGATGACGCGCCACATCAATGCCGACTGGAAGACGCACGTCGCTCAGACGGGCGTCACCTGCTACACCTGCCACCGCGGCCAGCCGGTGCCGGCCTACGTCTGGTTCGCACCGGCCGAGCAGAAGCAGGCGCGCGGCATGGTCGGCAACAACGCCGGGCAGAACTCGCCGGCGCCGTCGTCGAGCATGGCGTCGCTGCCCTACGACCCGTTCACGCCTTTCCTGACCTTGACCAACGGGCAGGCGAGCGAAGCCCGGGTGATCGGTGCGAGCGCCCTGCCGAACGGCAACCGCCAGTCCATCAAGCAGACGGAGTGGACGTATTCGCTGATGTTGCACATGTCGAAGTCGCTCGGCGTGAACTGTACCTACTGCCACAACAGCCGGTCGTTCGCCGAATGGGACAGCAGCACGCCGCAACGAGCGACCGCCTGGTACGGCATCCGGATGTCCCGTGACCTGAATGTGGGCTATCTGGACTCGTTGGCCGGCGTGTTCCCGGCCAATCGACTCGGGCCGATGGGCGACGTGCCGAAAGTGAATTGCGCGACTTGCCACCAGGGCGCCTACAAACCGATGTACGGCTTCAGCATGTTGAAGACGCATCCGGAGCTTCAGGGCGTGCGCGCCGCGGTGTTGCCGGATGGCGCGGCCTCGTCGGCAGTGACCGTGGCGTCGGCGCCGGCGAATACGGCAGTGGTCTACTTCCCGGTCGGTTCGCCGGCGCTCGCCGCTGATTCCGGTCAGGCACTCGAGCCGCTGATCACGGTGCTCAAGGGCAGCGAGACGTCTCGGGTCGCGATATCCGGCTTCCATTCCGCGACCGGGGACGCGGCACAGAACGACGAACTCGCCAAGCAACGCGCTTTTGCAGTTCGGGATGCATTGAAGGCAGCCGGTATCGCGGAAGACCGCATCGTGCTGGAGAAGCCGCAGACGACCGAGGCCAATGTGTCGGGTGAGGACCCTCGGGCGCGGCGGGTGGAACTGGCTGTTCGGCAGGGGCAGTAGAGGCGGCGGCCACAAAGCGACAACAGCCGGGCACGACATACGAGGCCCGCGCCACTGGCGTCGGGCCGTTCGCCGTGTCTTCAGTGCTTGGGTGTCCGGATCCAGTCCAGCACGGCGAGCAGCAAGGGCGCGCCCAGGATCCAGAACGGAAGTGCGGGATGAACGGTGTCCATGGCAGTCTCCTGTCGGTGATTGAGGTTTGCGAAGATTAGTCAGCCGGGCAATCTCATTTAGTGGGAACAACGGCCGACGTGCTGTCGGAATCCAGGCGCTACACGTGTGTCGAGCGGCGCTCTCGAGCGGCGCGAAGGCGACGATTTCTCGTGTGGTTGCTGCGGTGAGGTATCCCACTCGTCAGGGCGCCCCTGATCTGTCGCGGCAGCGTCCGACATCAACAATATCCAGCGGCCCGCACCCATCTGCGTTTGTGCAGTCAGCATCTCGGCCTGTCCCCTTCAACGGAAAGTCGAACATGCCTGAGCCCGCTCTCGTCGTCTGCATCCTCGGTCTGCCATTCTTGTTCGCCGTCTTCGACCTGATCCGTACGAGCATGTCGATTCGCAATTCGCCGAACCGTGAGCGTGGCATCTGGAGCCGGACGCTGCAGATCGGCGGCGCGTCGGCTGCCACTTCCGTGCCTCCGGCGACCGCGACCCGGCGTCCGTCGACGCCGGCTCCCGGCCTGCGCTGATGTCGACCGTCGCTGCAGCGTCGCGCGCCCTCGTCCCGGCGGTCGATTCGAAGCTATTCGCGGCGTTGATTGCATCGACCGCGCTCGTGGTGCCGACGGCGATGGCCGCATCGACAAGCCCATCGCCGAACCACCCGAGGGTGATGGCCTGGTATTTCACGCTGCGTCAGCCTTGGTTCAAGCCGCCGGATTGGGTGATCCCGGTTGCATGGACCGGCATCGAGTCGGCGCTGGCGGTGTCGGCTTATCGGCTGATACGGGCGCCCGCGAGCCCCGAGCGAGGCCGGGCACTGGGCTGGCTGGGGCTGAATGTCGGCATGATCGGTGGCTGGAGCCAGCTGTTCTTCGGCTATCGTTCGCTCGCCATCAGCACCGTCGCTGCGGCCGGGATGATCGCAACCGGCGCCGTCTTCGTCAGAGAAGCCCAGAAGGTCGACCCGGTCGCGGCCCGAGCCGGCTTGCCGTTCGTGACCTGGGTGGCGTTTGCGACGCTCCTCACCGCGGCGATTTGGCGATTGAATCGGTAGTCCAAGGCGCTCTGACACTTCGACTCGGTTTGCATACGAGACTTTGGCGGAGACGGTGAGATTCGAACTCACGGAGGGGTCACCCCCTCGGCAGTTTTCAAGACTGCAGCCTTAAACCGCTCGGCCACGTCTCCGGTGAAAAATCGCAGAATCGATTCTAACGAGCCACCAATGAGTGGTGCAGGACGAAGAGACCGGCAGCTGAAGTCGCCGGCGACCGACGCGATCCGTGGCCGACGCGATCCGTCGGTGGAGCGGCGAACCGATGAACCGCTCACCCGCAATCCACCTGCACCAGCTCCCGCCGGCCGCCGTCGACCCGCATTGCGCTCAGCTTGCGCCCCCAGACGCAACCGGTGTCCAGGCCGAGCAAGTCCGGTCGCTCGACCAGCCCAAGCGATGCCCAATGGCCGAAGGCGATCGGCACGCCGCGGGTGGCACGTTCCGGTGCGTCGAACCAGGGCATCGAGCCTGGCGGGGCGTCGTCCGAATTGGCCGAACTCGACATGTCGAGCGTGCCGTCGGCTTTGACGAAGCGAACACGGGTCAGGGTGTTGACGATGAAGCGCAAACGGTCGATGCCCGACAGCGATTCGCTCCAGCACGCCGGCTGGTTGCCGTACATGCCGCGCAGGAAGGGCTCCAGCGCAGTGGGATCGCCGAGCACCGACTCGACTTCCGCGGCGAACGCGAGCGTCTGCGGCGCTGACCATTGCGGGACGACGCCGGCATGCACCATCAGCCAGCCGTGCGCCGAGACCGCCAGGGGTCGCTGGCACAGCCAGGCCAGCCACTCGTCGCGGTCGGGCGCCGTGAGGATGTCCTCGACAGTGTCGCCGCGCTGCGGATTGCGGATGCCGTGAGCCACGGCGAGCAGGCTGAGGTCGTGGTTGCCGAGCAGGCAGACGGCCGAACCGCCGAAGCCGCGCAGCCGCCTGAGCGTGCCGAGCGAATCCGGGCCCCGGTTCACGAGATCGCCGAGGACGTGCAGCGTGTCGCGCGAAGGCGAAAAGTCGATTGCCGCCAGCAGCCGGTCGAAAGCGTCGCGACAACCCTGGATGTCGCCGATCAGGTAGTTCATGCAGCCATCCTATCGTCAGCCGATCGACCGGGTGACCGAGCACCCGCGCCAGCGGCGGGTCGCCCTCGAGACTTCTGCTAACCTGAAGTTCCGAGTCGACGCGCGCCCCGCATGGACGTTGCCCTTCTACTGTCCCTGATCCTCCTGAACGCCCTGTTCGCCATGTCGGAGATGGCGCTGACCGCCAGCCGAAGGGCCAGGCTCCAGGTGATGGTCGAGAACGGTGAATCGGGCGCCAGGGCGGCGATGGCACTGCACGACAACCCGACCAAGTTCCTGTCGGTGGTGCAGATCGGCATCACATCGATCGGCGTGCTCAACGGCATCGTCGGCGACGCCGCCTTTTCGGCACCGTTCGCCCACTGGTTGCGCGACACCTTCAACCTCCGCGACCGCGCCTCCGAGATCACCTCGACGGCGATGGTGGTGGTCTCGATCACCTTCCTGACCATCATCTTCGGCGAACTCGTGCCGAAGCGCATCGGTCAGACGCATCCTGAAGTTGTCGCCCGATTCGTCTCCCGGCCGATGGAGTTCCTGTCGTTGATCGGCCGGCCGTTCGTCAAGCTGTTGACGGTCTGCACCGAGACGACGCTGCGCCTGCTCGGCATCAAGGAAGGTTCCGGCCGGGGCGTCACCGAGGAGGAGATCGCCGCCAGCCTGGAGGAGGGGCTGGACGCCGGCGTCATCGAGGCGCAGGAACACCAGATGGTGCGCAACGTCTTCAGGCTCGACGACCGGCAGGTCGGCTCGATGATGATCCCGCGTGCCGAGATCGTCTGGCTCGATGTCGCCGCGACCCATGACGACGTGCTGCGGGTGATCGCCCATGAGAACCATTCGCGCTTTCCCGTCTGTCGGACCAGCCTGGACGACGTGCTCGGCGTGGTCTCGTCGCAGAGCCTGCTGCACCGCGTGATGAAAGGCGTGCCCCTGGCGCTGGCCGAGCAGCTGACGCCGCCGGTGTTCGTGCCGGAAACGCTCTCCGGCATGGAGGTGCTCGAGCACTTCCGGGCCTCGAGTGCGCAGATCGTCTTCGTCGTCGACGAATACGGCGAGGTTCAGGGCATGATCACGGTGCGCGACGTGCTGGAGGCGATCACCGGTGAGTTCGCGACGCCGAGCGTCGACGACGCCTGGGCGGTGCAGCGCGAGAACGGCAGCTGGCTGTTCGACGGCCTGATTCCGGTGCCCGAGCTGAAGGACCGGCTCGAACTCAAGGACGTGCCGGATGAGGACCGGGGCCGCTACAACACCCTGGCCGGCATGATCATGCTGCTGCTCGGGCGGCTGCCGCACACCGCCGACTATGTCGAGTGGGACGGCTGGCGCTTCGAGGTGGTCGACCTCGACGGCAAGCGGGTCGACAAGGTGCTCGCCAGCCGGCTGCCCGAAGACGAGACGCAGGAGTACGCGTGACGCCGGTCGTTGCCTGACGGTGCCGCAGGGAAGGAAGGGAGGTCTGGATGTCGGTGTTCGAACGGTTCTTGTCGACGCCCGCGATGGCGCAGCTCTTCGACGCGCCCAGCATCGTCCAGGCGATGCTCGATTTCGAGGCGGCGCTTGCCAGGGCAGAGGCCGCCGAGGGCGTGATTCCGGTTCACGCGGCAACCGCGATCGCGGCCGCCTGCCGGGCCGAGCGCTTCGACCTGGCGGCGATCGTCGCGGCCTCGTCTTCCGCCGGGACGCTGGCGATCCCGCTCGTCAAGGCCTTGACGGCTACCGTCGACCGCGAGGCGACTGCGGCCGTCGATGAGAACGGTGCGAGCCTCGATGAGGGCGTTGCGCCCGTCGATCATGAGAACGCGGGCGCCGCCGGCTATGTGCACTGGGGCGCCACCAGCCAGGACGTGATCGACACGGCAATGGTGATCGTCACCCGAAGGGCGCTGGCGCTGATCGACGAGCGCCTCGCCGCCCTCATCGATTCGCTGCTGGAACTCGCCCGTCGCCACGGCGCGGCGCCCTTGCTCGGCCGCACCTTGCTGCAGCCGGCGCTGGTGATCAGCTTCGGCTTCAAGCTCGCCGGCTGGATCGCGCCGCTGATCCGGGCGCGGCGGCGGTTGCGCCTGTCGGCCGCCTCGGCGCTGCAGTTGCAGCTCGGCGGGGCGGTCGGAACGCTGTCGGCGTTCGGGCCCCGAGGCGCTGCCGTGGCGCGGCGCATGGCGGCTGACCTCGGGCTTCGCCTGGCGCCGGCTGCCTGGCACACGCAACGCGACGAATGGGTGGCGCTCGGCTGCGAAGTCGGCATTCTCGGCGGCTCGCTCGGCAAGATCGCGAAAGATCTCTCCCTGTTGTCACAGGCCGAGGTCGGCGAACTGGCCGAGCCGAGTGGCGACGGTCGGGGCGGCTCGTCGGCGATGCCGCACAAGCGCAACCCGGTCGCCTCGATGCTGGCGCTCGCCGCGGCGCTGCGCACGCCGCAGCGGGTCGCGGCGCTGCTGGCGGCGATGCCGCAGGAGCACGAACGGGCGCTCGGCGGCTGGCAGGCCGAGCTCGCGGAATGGCCGGGCCTCTTCATGTCCGTGCACGGCGCGCTCGATGCCCTGACGACGGCGGCGGCCGGCCTGGCCGTCGACCCGGAGCGCATGCGGCGCAACATCGATGCGCTGCAGGGGTTGGTCTTCGC
>CAXTDH010000131.1:0-7838 GCA_964242405.1 uncultured Rhizobacter sp.
CGAAGACGCGCCGCTTCGCCGCCGCCACATAGGCATTCCCCGGGCCGGTGACCTTGTGGACCGCCGGGATGGTCGCCGTACCGTAGGCCAGCGCACCGATCGCCTGGGCGCCGCCGATCGTGAACGCCCGGTCGACGCCCGCGATCGCGGCTGCCGCCAATACCATCGGGTTGCGCTCGCCGTGGGGCGTCGGCACGGTCATGATGATCTCGCCGACACCAGCGACCTTCGCCGGCAGCGCGTTCATCAGCACGCTCGACGGATAGGTCGCCTTGCCGCCGGGCACGTAGATGCCGACCCGGTCGAGCGGCGTCACCTTCTGGCCGAGCAGGCTGCCGTCGATGTCGCGGAAGCTCCAGGACCGGCCGCAGGCTTCGAGCTGGCGCTGGTGGTAGTCACGCACCCGGGCGGCGGCCGCCTCCAGGGCATTGCGCTGCGCCACCGAAATGGCGCCGAGCGCCGCCAGCAAGTCGCCGCGGCTGATCTCGAGCGCCGCGACCGACGCCGCCTCGACACCGTCGAAGCGCGCGGTGTACTCCAGCACCGCCGCGTCGCCGCGCGACCGCACGGCCGCGAGGATCTCCGCCGTGCGGGCCTCGATCGCCTGATCGGTCTCGTCGGACCAGCTCCGGATGCGCTCGAATTCGGCGTCGAAGGTCGCTGCGCTGCTGTCCAGCCGTCGCATCACGAAAGATGTCATGGCTGCCTCGCCACTGCTGCCTCGAAGGCATCGATGATCTGCCGGATCGGCTCGCGCTTCAACTTCAACGCCGCCTGGTTGACGATCAAGCGCGACGAGATGTCCATGATCTGCTCGACCTCCACGAGGTGGTTGGCGCGCAGTGTGCTGCCGGTGGACACCAGGTCGACGATCGCCTCGGCGAGGCCGGTCAACGGCGCCAGCTCCATCGAGCCGTACAGCTTGATCAGGTCGACGTGCACGCCCTTGTCGGCGAAGTGGTCGCGGGCGATCCGGGTGTACTTGGTCGCCACGCGGATGCGCGAGCCTTGGCGGACGGCCGCGGCGTAGTCGAAATCGGCACGGGTGGCGACGCTCATGCGGCACTTGGCGATCCGCAAGTCGAGCGGCTGGTAGAGATTGGCACCACCGTGCTCGAGCAGCGTGTCGCGGCCGACGACGCCGATGTCGGCGCCGCCTTGCTGCACATAGGTCGGCACGTCCGAGGCGCGCACCAGCACCAGTCGTACATCGGGCCGGCTGGTCGCGATGATGAGCTTGCGGCTGGTCTCCGGATCCTCCGTCGCGCGTATGCCCGCCGCCTCCAGCAGCGGCACGATCTCGTCGAAGATGCGGCCTTTCGGCAGCGCGAAGGTGATCACGGCCGAACCCGTTGGATGTCGGCGCCGATGCCGCGCAGCTTGACTTCGATCCGGTCGTAGCCACGGTCGAGGTGGTAGATGCGGTCGACACAGGTTTCGCCCTCGGCCACCAGCCCGCCGATCACCAGGCTGGCGGAGGCGCGCAGGTCGGTCGCCATCACCGCCGCGCCCGACAGGCGCTCGGCCCCGTGGATGACCGCGGTGTGGCCGTCGACCTCGATCTTCGCGCCCAGGCGAACGAGCTCGTTGACGTGCATGAAGCGGTTCTCGAAGATCGTTTCGGTCACCGTCGCGGCGCCTTCGGCGATGCAGTTGAGCGCCATGAACTGCGCCTGCATGTCGGTTGGAAAGGCCGGGTACTCGCTGGTCCGGAAACTGACAGCACGTGGCCGACCGCGACTCCTGACTCGGATCCAGTCGTCCCCCGCCTCGATGGCGATGCCCGCTTCACGCAGCTTGTCGATCACGGCGCCCAGATGCGAAGCATCGGCCCGGCGGAGCACCACATCGCCGCCCGCGGCGGCCACGGCGCAGAGGAAGGTCCCGGTCTCTATCCTGTCCGGCAATACACGGTGCGTCGCGCCGCCGAGCGAGGCCACGCCTTCAATGCGGATCCGGCCGCTGCCATGACCTTCGATCTTCGCGCCCATCTTGATCAGCAGTTCGGCCAGGTCGGCGACCTCCGGCTCCTGCGCGGCGTTCTCGAGCACGGTTTCGCCGTCGGCGAGGGTCGCGGCCATCAGCAGGTTCTCGGTGCCGGTGACCGTGACCATGTCGGTCGTGATCCGGGCGCCGCGCAATCGATCGGCCGTGGCGATGATGTAGCCATGTTCGACGACGATGCTCGCGCCCATCGCCTGCAGGCCCTTGATGTGCTGGTCGACCGGCCGCGAGCCGATGCCACAACCGCCCGGCAACGACACCCGCGCCCGGCCGAAGCGCGCCAGCAGCGGCCCGAGCACCATGATCGAGGCGCGCATCGTCCTGACGAGGTCGTAAGGCGCCTCGGGCTCGCCGACCTGGTCGGCCGTCACGGTGACGCTGTCGGGCTCATCGAGCTGCGCGGCCACGCCCATGTGGCGCAGCATTTTCAGGATGGTGGTCACGTCCTGCAGCCGCGGCACATTGCGCAGCGTCACGGGCCCCGGCGTCAGCAGCGCGGCGCACAGTTGCGGCAGGGCGGCGTTCTTGGCGCCGGAGATGACGATTTCGCCTTCGAGCCGGCGGCCACCACGAATCAGGAGCTGGTCCATTGGGATCTGGGGTTGCCCAGCCCCGGCGGTCGCCCGGCTTGCGGCCATCGGCAGCGGCGCGTGACGCCGCGGCGATGCCGCCAGCCACAGCGCCCGCCGCGGCCGGTGTTCAGTGGGGGTGGTGGCTGGTCGAGGAAGCGCCGGCGGAGGAAGTCGCGGCGGCGCCCCATTCGGCGGGAGTCAAGGTCTTCATCGAAAGCGCATGGATCTGCTCGCGCATCCGGTCGCCGAGCGCCTGGTAGACCCGCTGGTGACGGGCGATGCGGCTGCTGCCTTCGAACGCTTCCGAGACGATGGTCGCAAAAAAGTGCCGGCCATCGCCTTCGACCTCGATGTGCTCGCAGGCCAGCGCCGCGGCGATGAACCGCTGGATGTCGTCGGGAGTCGGGTCTGCCATGGTTCGGGCAATTGTACGCAGGCCTCGGGGAAGCGATGCGGCGCTGTCGACCGCGTGACAGTGCCGCCGGCTGACAAGGCCATCAATGACGAATTTTGTAGCCCGTGCGCAACAGTCGCAGCGCGAGCCCGCAGACCAGCAACAAGCTGACGCCGACGACTGCGAAGCTCGTCCACGGCGATACGTCACCCACGCCGAAAAAGCCGTGACGAAAACCGTCGATCATGTAGAAAAACGGATTCAGGTGGCTGATCGCCTGGGCGACCGGCAGCAGCGAGTGCACCGAACAGAACACGCCCCACAGGAACGTCATCGGCATAATCACGAAATTCTGGAACGCGGCGACTTGCTCGAACTTCTCCGCCCAAAGCCCGGCGATGAGGCCGAGCGCGCCCATCAGCCCCGCCCCCATCACCCCGAACACGATGATCCAGAGCGGGTGCGCCAGATGCAACGGCGCGAACCAGGCCGTTACCGCCAGCACGCCGATGCCGACCACGACCCCGCGCACCACCGAGGCGCCCACATAAGCCGTGAACCAGGCCCAGTGCGACAGCGGCGCCACCAGCAAAAACACCAAGTTGCCGCTGATCTTGCTCTGGATCAGCGACGAGCTGCTGTTGGCGAAAGCGTTCTGCAACACGCTCATCATCACCAGCCCCGGAATCAGGAAGCTGGTGTAGCCCACCGAGTCATACACCTGGACCCGGTTCGACAGCACATGGCCGAAGATCATCAGGTAGAGCACCGCCGTCAACACCGGCGCGCCGACCGTCTGCAGGCCGACCTTCCAAAACCTCAGCGACTCCTTGTAGAGCAGTGTGCGGGCGCCTGACAGCGCGCCGAGGCGAGGGTCCAGCAGCGCATCGGCCGGGAGGACGAGCTTCGAATCGGCGCTCATGCCGCCACCTTCGCGGTCGGGCCGTTCATGATTTCGAGGAACACGTCCTCGAGGTCGGCACGGCCGATCTCCAGATCCTCCGGCGGGCAACCGGCTTGGCGCAGCACGCCCAGGATGGTCTCGACTTCGTGGGCGTCGTGGGCCGTGATCTGCACCGTACGGCCCGTGACCCGCGACTGCGCCAGCAGCTGCGGCGGCAACGGCCGATCCGTCTTGAAGCGCAACATGGTGCTCGCCGTGCCGGCCAACAGGGCGGAGGTGCGGTCGAGCGCGACCACCTGGCCGAGCTTCAACATCGCCAGCCGGCCGCACAGCGCCTCCGCTTCCTCGAGGTAGTGGGTCGTCAGCAGCACGGTGTGGCCCTCCCGGTTCAGCCGGGCGATGAACTGCCAGAGCGTCTGCCGCAGCTCGACATCGACGCCGGCGGTCGGCTCGTCGAGCACGATCACCGGCGGCCGGTGGACGAGCGCCTGCGCGACCAGCACCCGCCGCTTCATGCCACCGGAGAGCTGCCGCATGTTCGAATCGGCCTTGTCGGTCAGGCCGAGGTTGGCGAGCAGCTCGTCGATCCAGGCGTCGTTGCGGCGAACCCCGAAATAGCCGCTCTGGATGCGCAGCGTCTCGCGGACGGTGAAGAACGGGTCGAACACCAACTCCTGCGGAACGATGCCGAGGCTGCGGCGAGCGGCCGCGAAGTCGTCGACGACGTCGTGCCCGAGCACCGACACCCTTCCCCGGCTGGCCCGCGCCAGCCCGGCCAGGATGCTGATCAAGGTCGTCTTGCCCGCACCGTTCGGCCCGAGCAGGCCGAAGAACTCGCCGGCCTCGATGTCGAAGCTGACGTCGCCGAGCGCCTGCACGGCGCCGCGCGCGCCGGCATAGGTCTTGCCGACGTTCTGGAAGGAGATGGCTGCAGGCATGCGAGGAGGGCGATATATCGGCTGACGACGGGATCGCCGTCGAAGCGGGTGGCTAGCATACGTGACCCATCACTCGTTCGTGCACGATGAACCTGGCGTCCCTCCGGTTCGCCGTGTTCGTCGCGTCTCGGTACGGCTCGAGCAACAAGCTTCGAACCCTGACTATTCGGCCTGGGCCACGTCGGCCCGCCAGTCGCCGCCGAGCGCCTTGACGAGGAATACCGAGGTCAGCAGTTGTTGCCCGCGAAGCTGCGCCGACTGCCGCTCGGTGCCGAGCAGCGACTGTTGCGCGGTGATGACGTCGAGGTAGGTCGAGGCGCCGCCCTCGTAGCGCGCCGTCGCCATGTCGAAGACGCGGCGTGCGCTCTCCGCGGCCCGCTGCGCCTGCGCCTGTGCGCGAGTCAGCGCCGCGAGGCCGGTGATGCCGTCCTCGACTTCCTGCATCGCCGTCAGCACCACCCGCCGATAGTTGGCAGTCGTGACCTGGTAACCGCCTTCGGCGACCGCGAGGTTCGCCCGCAGCCGGCCGCCGTCGAACAGCACCTGCGTCGCCGAAACACCGAGGCTCCAGAGCAGGCTGGGCGCGTCGAAGAGCAGGGAGAGTCGCCGCGCCTCCACGCCACCGGAGGGCGCCAGCGTCACGCTCGGGTAGAACGCGGCGCTGGCGACGCCGATCTGGGCATTGGCCACCGCCATGGCGCGTTCGGCAGCGGCGATGTCGGGCCGGCGCTCCAGCACATCCGACGGCAAGCCGAGCGGAATGTCGGGCGGCGCAATGTCGCGAACATCGCTCGCCAGCGTGAAGAGCGGCGCCGGTGTGCCCGTCAGCGTGGCGATCGCGTGTTCGTACGGCCCGCGCTGGCGCTGCAGCACCTCGACCTGGGTGAGCGTGGAGTCGAGCAAGGCCTGCTGCTGCGCCACCTCGAGGCCGGAGGCGGCGCCCATGTCGTGGCGGGTGACGATGAAAGCGAGCGCCCGGCGCTGCAGGACGAGCGAGCGCTGCACGACGTCGAGCTCGATGTCGAGCGAGCGCAGGTTGAAGTAGTTCGAGGCCAGGTCCGACGTCAGCATCAGCCGCACGTTCTGCAGATCGGCGGCGGCCTGCTCGGCCGACGCCACGGCGCCTTCGATGGTCCGCTGGATGCGGCCGGCGAGATCGGCCTCGTAGCTGACGTTCAGGTTGAGGACGAAGTCGTTCTGGACCGTGGAGAAGTTCGGTGCGGCGTAGTTGGTCAGCGGCCGGTCGGCGGAAATCTTCAGCCGGGCGTCGCGGCTGCCGAGGCTGACCTGCGGAAACCGGGCTGCGCCGCTCGCCACCAGGCTGGCACGCGCCTGTGCGAGGCGGGCCGCGGCGGCCGCAAGGTTGGGGCTGGCGACCAGCGCCTGGTCTTCGAGCGCGTCGAGACGTGGATCGCCGAAGCGCTGCCACCAGCGGCCTTTGTCGATGCCGTCGCTCGGCCGCCCTTCCCGAAACGGCGCCTCGACCTTCCAGGCCGCGGGCATCTCGGGGGCCGGTCGTCGGTAGTCGGGCCCGGCCACGCAGCCGGCGAGGGTGAGAAAGACCGTGGTCGATGCCACGCAGACGGCCGACAAGCGTCCGCCAAGAGCGCCTGACCCGAATGCCGACGTGGCAGCCGCTCGCCTTCGCCTCACAGCGCCGTCCGCACCGCCGCCGAGGCTGCAGACGCGGGCGCGTCGGGCGGCGCAATGGCCACCTTGTCGCCTTCGGCGATCGAGTCGGCCGGGTTGAGCACCAACGAGTCGTGCGGACCGACGCCCTCCGTGACCTCGACGCTGTCGCCGAAGTTGCGCCCGACCTTGATCGGCCGCAGCGCGACGACGCCTTGGCGGTCGACCACCGCCACCCGCACGCCGGTGCCGCGGAAGATGAGCACATTGGTCAGCACCGTCATGCCACTGCCCGGCGGCAGCGGCAAGGCGACCTGCACATAGGCGCCCGGCAGCAGCAGGCCCTCCCGGTTCGGCAGCGCGATCTCGACCTGCATGGTGCGAGTGGCCGCGTCGATCGAAGCACCGGTGCGGGCCACTTCACCGCTGAAGCGTTGCCCGGGCAATTCAGCCTGCGTCACCGTCACCTTTTGCCCCGGCTTGACGATCTGCGAATAGGCCTGCGGCACGTTCACGTAGAGGCGCAGCGGGTCGGTCTGCGTCAGCACGAACAGCGGCCGGGCGCCGCCGGCGTCGATCAGGTCGCCGACGTCGACATTGCGCCGGGTGATGACGCCGGCGAACGGCGCGACGATGTTGCGAAAGCTCTCCGTCTGGCGCAGCCGCTGGACGTTCGCCTCGGCCGCGGCGACGTTCGCCCGCGCCTGCGCCAGGCCACTGCGGCGCTCGTCGAGCTCCTGCTGCGAGACGACATCCTTCTGCCGCAGCCCCTCCCAGCGGGCGACCGTGCTGGTGGCGAGCGCCAGGCCGGCGGCGGCCTGCTCGCGGGCGGCGACTGCCTGGGAGATCTGCTGACCGATCTCCGGCGTCTCGATCTCCGCGAGCAGCTCGCCCTTCTGCACCCGGGCGCCGATGTCCTTGGTCCAGCGCTTGACGTAGCCCGTGGCGCGGGCGCCGAGCGGCGCCTGCACGGCGCCTTGCAAAGTGCCCGGCAGCGACAACTGCTGGCCGGTGACACCGGTCTTGGCGGTGACCGTCTTGACGTACTGGATCGCCCGCTCCTGCGTTCCGTCCTGCAGCGACTTGGCGCTCGCCATACGGCTCATGACGGTGCGGCCGGCGCCGAGCGCGAGCAGCAACAGCAGCACGGCAACGAGGATCGCCCCGGTGCGGCGGCTGCCTTTGCTGGCCGATGCGCGCTCGGCCGGCGGTCGTGGCTCGTTCATCGATCAGGACTCCTGGGTCGCCGGTCGTGGCAGGGGTGGCGATGGGCTCGCCCCGACGTCGGACGCGTGGGACTCGCCCGCATGTCCGGCGCGTCGCACGAGGCGCAGATGCACCGCGGCGAACACCACCGGCACGAAGAACAGGGTCGACACGGTGGCGAACAGCAGCCC
>CAXTDH010000132.1:0-7806 GCA_964242405.1 uncultured Rhizobacter sp.
CTCGACAACTGCGCGGTAAGTCCGCCAGGCATGGCCTCGAAGGCCGCGCGCAGGGGCGAGTTGCCGACGAAGCCGATCAGTGACCGCCGGAACAAGGAAATCAAGATGACCCGCTTTGTTGATGTTGCGAGCCTCCTGCGTCTGGTCGACAACTGTGGTGTGACCCGTTTCATCGAAGATCTCACCGAAGCATTGCACGAAGACTTCGTTCGCTGGCACGACTTCGAAAAGTCGGCCCGCGTGGCCTCGCATTCGCACGTCGGTGTCATCGAATTGATGCCCGTTTCCGACAAGGGCTCGTATGCCTTCAAGTACGTCAACGGACACCCGAGCAACACCGCCATCGGCCTGCCCACGGTGATGGCCTTCGGTGTGCTCGCCGATGTCGCGACCGGGTACCCGCTGCTGCTGTCCGAACTGACACTGACGACCGCATTGCGAACGGCTGCGACGTCCGCCCTGGCCGCACGCGCCGTGGCTCGTCCCGACTCGAAGTCGATGGCGCTCATCGGCAACGGATCGCAAAGCGAATTCCAGGCTTTGGCCTTTCACACCTTGCTGGGGATCGACGAGGTCCGGGTTTTCGATGTGGACTCCCTTGCCACGGACAAGCTGATCCGTAATCTGTCGACGTTTCCGGAGCTGAGGGTCGTGCGAGCCCCATCGACTGCGCAAGCCGTGCGCGGTGCGGACATCGTGACCACGGTGACCGCGGACAAGGCCTACGCCACGATCCTGACGCCTGAAATGATCGAGCCCGGCATGCACATCAATGCCGTGGGCGGTGACTGCCCCGGCAAGACCGAGTTGCATCCGGACATCTTGCGCGGTGCGCGCGTGTTCGTCGAATACGAGGCGCAGACCCGCATCGAGGGTGAGATCCAACAGCTGCCCGCGGACTTTCCCGTGCAGGAACTGTGGCAGGTCCTTGACGGCTCTGCGGTCGGCCGCAAGGGCACGGCGCAAGTGACCGTGTTCGATTCCGTCGGTTTTGCGCTCGAGGACTACACGGCGTTGCGGTACATCTACAGGATCGCCCAGGAACAGAACGTCGGAACGAATATCGCGCTGGTCCCCGAACTCGACGATCCCAAGGACCTCTTCGGCCTGACAGCCAACGGCCGCCGCCGCGCCGTGCTTCGTCGCGTTGCCTGAGCGCAGAGTCCAGGCCCCCACGACCATGCTGATCTTTCATAACCCGGTTCATCGCAGCCATGCGGGCCGCCAGGAGATGTTCCGCGGCCGGCTCGTTCGTTGCCACGAAGCGCCGGAACGACTCGACCACGTGTTGGCGGAGTTGCAGCGCCGCCCCATGGGTGAGTTGCGCACGCCGGTCGCGGCTGACATGGGGCTCGTGCAACGGGTGCACAGCCCGCGCTATGTAGAGTTCTTGGCCGGCGCGTGGGATGAGTGGGTTGCGCAGGATCCGGCCAACGCCGAAGTCGACGTGCTGCCATCGGTGTGGCCTGTTCGGGGCTTTCGGCACGACATCGCGCCGACCAACTTTGCAGCCCGCCTGGGGCTGTTCTCGTTTGACAGCGGAACGCCCATCACGTCAGGGACATGGGAAGCCGCCATCACGGGCGCCGCATGCGCGATCGACGCCGCGCGCGCCGTCGCGTCCCTGGGCGGGCCGCGCGCGGCGATGGCCCTCACCCGGCCGCCGGGCCACCATGCGGGCGCCGACTTCTTCGGCGGCTACTGCTTCCTAAACAACGCGGCCCTGGCCGCGGAGGCTTTGCGCGACGCAGGTGCACAGCGTGTTGCCGTCCTGGATGTCGACTATCACCACGGCAACGGAACGCAGAGCATTTTTTATGATCGTGCCGACGTTCTGACCGTCTCGATCCACGGCGATCCGACGACCGAGTACCCGTTCTTTCTCGGCTACGCGGACGAGCTCGGGCGGGGTGCAGGCGAAGGTTTCAATGTGAACATGCCGCTGGCTTGCGGCACCGATTTCGATGGATGGTCTCTTGCACTTGGGCAGGCGCTTGACACGGTGCGCCGCTATGGAGCCGATGCCCTGGTGATCGCCTTGGGCGTGGATACCTTCGAAGGGGACCCGATCTCGCGCTTTCGGCTGCGCAGCGCTGACTATCTGCGAGTAGGCCAAGCCTTGGCCCGTGCCGCCCTGCCCACTGTGTTCGTCATGGAAGGCGGCTATGCAGTGGCGGATTTCGGGACGAATGTCGTGAACGTCCTGGAGGGCTTTTGGGGTGGCTGATGGGGCTCGAACCCACGACAACAGGAATCACAATCCTGGACTCTACCAACTGAGCTACAGCCACCGTAGAAGCCGATAAATTATAGACCAGGGCCGGTCGGCCGCCTCAATTGGCCGGCATGCTGGCCGCCGAATCGGCCGCCAGCGCCGCGGGGAACAACTCGACCTTGAAACGCGTCTTCAAGCCGGCGTAGTAGGCCTGCGACTCGGCATCCGTCCAGGCTTGCCCGTACTGCGCCTGGGCCTTGCTCGCGTCCGCCGCCACCGGGTCGCGGCCCAGGACCTTGCCGATCCGGGCCACCGCGTACCCCTGCTCGCCCAGATCGATGCCCACGAAGGCCGGCAAGGTCGCGACCGGCGCTCTCAACACCGCATCCAGAACCGGTTGCGCCAGGCCGCGGTCGGTCGCCCGCGACACCACCTGCGACGGTTCGGTCAAGGCCGCCGCCTGCGGCGCGGCGCGCAACGCCGCCAGCCGCTCCTCCCCGAGCTTTTTCGTCATCGCAGCCGCCTGGATGGTCACCAGCCGTTGTCGGACACGGGCCTTCACCTCCGCGAGCGGCAGCAGGTGGGCCGGCGAATAGGACAGCACCCGCCCAGACGCGAGCTGGCCCGGCCCGACCTCGATCGCCTCGGTGTTGCGCTTGTTGCGAACCACGTCGTTGGCGAACAGCGCGTCGAGGAACTTCGGATTGGCCAACGGCCCGGAGGCCCCCGGCGCGGGTGGGCGCACCACGTTCTGCGCGGTCTGCAGCGGCAGCTTGAACTTGTCGACCGCCGGCTTCAGGCTGTCCGACTGCTCATAGACGGTGTTGGTGAATTCGACGGAGGTGTCGGCGAATCGCTTCTGCGCCTGCTGGGCTCGCAGCTCCGACTCGATCTGGCCCCGCACGGCCTCGAAAGGCTGGCGCTCGCCGCCTTTGATGCCGGTCAGCCTGATGATGTGGTAGCCGAAGTCGCTCGCGACCACGTTGCTGATCTCATCCGGTTTCAGCGCGAAAGCCGCATCCTCGAACTGCTTGACCATCGCCCCGCGGCCGAAGAAGTCGAGGTCACCGCCCTTCGCGGCCGAGCCGGGATCATCGGAATTCTTGCGGGCGACGTCGGCGAACACGGCCGGGTTCTTCTGCACTTCGGCAAGCAAGGCATCGGCCTTGGCCTTCGCCTTGGCGCGTTCGTCGGCTGAAGCGCCCTTCTCGGCCTTGACGAGGATGTGGCTGGCGCGGCGCTCCTCGGTCGCCACGAAGCGCTTGTCGCTCTCCGCATAGATCTTGCGCAGTTCGGCCTCCGGGATGGCGATGGTCTTCTTCAGGTTCTCGATGTCGAGCACCGCGTATTCGACCGACGCCTGCTCGGGCGCCTGGAACTGCCGCGCGTTCGCCGGGTCGTTATAGAACTTCTCGATCTCGGCGTCGCTCGGGTTGACCTTGTCGACGAATGCCCGGGGCTCGAACCGCTGGACCTGCACCTCGCGCTGCTGGAACATCGCGTCGAGCGCCGTCGAGGTGGCAGCGATCGGGGCGATCGCGGTGTTGGAGATGCCGTTGGCCACCTGGCGCAAGGTCAGGTCCTGGCGCAGCCGCTGGGCGAACACCTCCGACGACATGCCCATGCCCGCCAACGCTTCGCGGCTGATCGCACCGTCGGGGCCCCGCAGCTGCGCGAATTGCGGATCGGTCGCGAACAGGCGCTTCAGGCGCTCGTCGGTCGTCGCCAGGTGGAGTGCATTGGCAGCAGCCAGCATGACCTTCTGGCGCACGACCGCGTCCAGCGATTGGCTGCGCATCTCGGCCGTCTCGAAGAGCTTCGAATCCACGTTCGGCATCTGCCGGCGGATGCGGTCGATCTGTTCCCGCTGGGCGACTTCCCACTCGCCGCGGCTGATCTTCTGCCCTGCGACCTTGGCGACCGTGCTGTTGTCGTCCGCCATGAAGCCGCTGTAGCTCTGGATGCCGAAGAAGACGAACGACGGGAAGATCAGCAGCACCAGGATGGCCTGCAGCACACGCATGTGTTTGCGGAAGAAATCGAACATCTGGTGAAAGCCTTCTGGATGGGCGCGCGCCCCGCACGGCACGCGAGCGGCATGGCAAGGCGGGCTCGCGATGCCTCGGATGGTGGGTGCTGAGGGGCTCGAACCCCCGACCTACGCCTTGTAAGGGCGCCGCTCTACCAACTGAGCTAAGCACCCGATCCGCATCTGCGTCGATGTCAAGCGCACCGGCGAATTCTATTCGCTCCGTGGGACCGATTCGGCCATCGGCCGGGGCGGGGCGGATGCGTCGACGGACCGGTCGGTGACGGCTGCAGGCCCTTGCGTCGCCTGTCGCAGCACGAGCGCGACACCGACGGCGGTCAGCAGCATGCCCGCCCCCATCGACAGGCTGAACACCTCGCCGAAGAACGCCCAGGCCATGAGCGCGGTGCAGGGCGGCACCAGGTACATCAGGCTGGTCACTTCGGTCGCGGCCCCTTTCTGGATGAGCAGGTAGAGGAGCGAACTGCCGCCCAAGGTCAGCACGAGCACCGACCAGGCCAGCGCACCGATCATCTGCGGCTGCCAGGCCAGCGCCTCCGATTCGAAGAGCGCGGGCACGAGCGACACCGCGAGCGCTGCCAGCAGTTGCACCAACGATGCGGTGCGCACGTCGCACGGCGCGACGAACCGCTTCTGGTAGAGAGTCCCCGCGGTGATCGACAACAGCGCCGTCACCGCCATGCCGAGGTTCCAGGCGGTGATTTCGCCACCGCCCAACTTGTGCCAGACGACCAGCACCAGCCCCGCGAGCCCGCAGCCGAGGCCTAGCCATTGACGGCCGGACACACGGGCGGCCGCGGTGGTCGGGCCGCCACCGATCAGGGTCATGAAAACCGCCGTCAACACCGGCTGCAGGCCGACCAGCAGCGCGACCGTGCCGGCGCCGATGCCGTCCTTGACCGCTGTCCAGACGCCGCCGAGGTAGCCGGCCTGGATCAGCAAACCGACGACAGAGAGATGAAGCCACTGCGCCCTGCCCCGCGGCCAGGCGGGCCGCGCGAGACCGATCCAGAGGCCGAAGCAGGCGGCGGAAAGGCCGAACCGCATGACCAGGAAGGTCATCGGCGGCGCATGCGGCATGGCGAAGCGGGCGACGATGAAGCCGGTGCTCCAGATCGCGACGAAGAGACAGGGCATCGCCCGGACCAGGAGCGACACCCCCACCGGCCCGGTCGAAGCCACCGGCACCGCGTTGCCGGGCCTCACCGGGCCTTCGCGCGGATTTCCGGCAGCGCTTTTTGCAGGTAGTACACCATCGACCAGATCGTGAGCACCGCCGAAGCGTAGATCAGCACTGTTCCCCAAACCTGGGTGTCGACCACGCCGAAAAGCGCGCCGTGGTAGAGCAAAAACGGGATGGCGACCATCTGCACGGTCGTCTTGACCTTGCCGAACATGTGCACGGCGACGCTACGCGACGCGCCGATCTGTGCCATCCACTCGCGCAGCGCCGATATCGCGATCTCGCGGCCGATGATGACGAGGGCGATGAGCGACTGCACCCGTTCGAGCTCGACCAGCACCAGCAAGGCGGCGCAGACGAGGAACTTGTCGGCGACCGGGTCGAGAAAGGCGCCGAACGACGAGGTCATGTTGAGCCGCCGGGCGAGGTAGCCGTCGGCCCAGTCGGTCAGGGCGACGATCACGAACAGCACCGTGGCGACCAGGTCGCGGTGGGGGCCGAGCACCGGCAGATGGAACACCCCGACGATCAACGGGATCGCGACGATGCGCGCCCAGGTCAACAAGGTCGGCAGGTTGAAGAACATGGGACGGATTGTGACCATCTTCGAGCCCGGCCCTGCGCTGCCCCGCGCCGCCCTCAGTGCAGCGCTCGGTAGATCTCCTCGGCCAGCTCGCGGGAGATGCCGTCGACGGTCAGCAGGTCCTCGACACTCGCATGGCCGACGCCGCGAACGCCGCCGAAGCGCTGCAGCAGCTTGGCACGCTTCCGGGGGCCGACACCGGCGATGTCCTCGAGCCGGCTGCCGCCGGTGCGCACGCTGGCCCGCCGCGCGCGCATGCCGGTGATCGCGAAGCGATGCGCCTCATCACGGATCTGCGCCACCAGCATCAGCGCGGCGGAATCACGTCCGAGGGCGATCTTGGCCCGGCCGTCGGCGAACACCAGCTCCTCCAGGCCGACCTTGCGGCCTTCGCCCTTTTCGACGCCGACGATGCGCCCGAGGTCGATGCCGAGCTCCTCGAACACCTCGCGCGCCATGCTGACCTGGCCGCGGCCACCATCGACCAGCACCAGGTCGGGCAGGCGCGCCTTTTTGTCCCCTTCCTCCCGGCTCGCCGCTTCGACCATCTTGGCGTAACGGCGGGTGAGCACCTGGCGCATCGCCGCATAGTCGTCGCCGCCGGTGATGCCCTCGATGTTGTAGCGGCGGTACTGCGCCGACTGCATCTTGTGGCCCTCGAACACCACGCACGACGCCTGGGTGGATTCGCCCGCCGTGTGGCTGATGTCGAAGCACTCGATGCGGAAGGTGTCGAGGTCGTCGCAGGACACGTCGAGCGCCTCGACCAGCGCCCGGGTGCGGGCCTGCTGCGAGCCCTCTTCGGCCAGCAACTGCGCCAATTTCAGTTGCGCACCCTTGAGGCACATGTCGAGCCAGGCGCGGCGCGCGTCGCGCGGCTGGTGCTGGACCGTGACCTTGACGCCGCTCTGCAAGGCCAGGGCATCGACCAGCGCCTTGTCGACCGGCTGGCTCAGCACGAGCAAGGGCGGCATGCCGCCCTCCAGGTAGTGCTGGGCGATGAAAGCCTCCAGCACCTGCACCTCCGGGCTCGTGCGCGGCGTGCCGGCGTCCCCGTTTTCACCGGCCATCTCGTTGCCGTCGCCGAGGCCGAACGCTTCCTCGACGTGCTTCGGGAAGTACGGCCGATCGCCCAGGTGCCGTCCACCGCGCACCATCGCCAGGTTGACGCACGCCCTGCCGCCCTGCACCTGGACGGCGAGGATGTCCGCATCCTTGGTCGTGACGCCCGAGTTGTCCTCGACCGACTGCTGGTGCAGCACGCGGGCGAGCGCACCCAGCTGGTTGCGGATCTCGGCCGCCTGCTCGAACTGCAGCGCCTCGGCTCGCGACATCATCTGCGCCTGCAGGAGGTCGGTCAGTTCCTGCTGTTCACCGAGCAGGAAGCGCTCGGCGTTCTCGACATTGCGCCGGTAGTCGGCCACGTCGATCAGGTTGACGCACGGCCCGGCGCAACGCTTGATCTGGTAGAGCAGGCAGGGGCGCGTGCGGTTGTTGAAGACGGTGTCTTCGCAGGTGCGCAGGCGAAACACCTTCTGCAGCATCTGGATCGATTCCTTGACCGCCCAGGCGCTCGGGAAGGGCCCGAAATAGCGGTGCTTCTGGTCGACCGAGCCGCGGTAGTAGGCCACGCGCGGAAAGTTGCCAGCCGCGAGCGGCCCGGTGATCGGCTTCGCGCCGGTGATCTTCAGGTAGGGATAGCTCTTGTCGTCCCGAAACAGGATGTTGTAGCGCGGCGCCAGCGTCTTGATCAGGTTGTTCTCGAGCAGCAGCGC
>CAXTDH010000133.1:0-7795 GCA_964242405.1 uncultured Rhizobacter sp.
GCCTCGTTGGCCGCGCTCGCGGTGATGCGCAGCACGTCGGCGTCGGCATCGGGCGCGCGCACTGGTGCGTCGCCCGGCAGGCGACGGATGATGTGCAGCACGTCCTCGGTCAGGTGCCAGTGCCGTGCGACCGCAGTCGCCAGCGACTGGATGTCGACGCCGAGCACCGCGAAAGTGGCCGCCTGCTCGCTCAACCCGGGCATCTCACGGCTGTCGGTGGCGCGGCTCGCGGGCGTCGGCTTCATCAACTGGTCGATCTGCTCCGCTTCGTCTGCGAAGTGGTAGCGCAGCATCAGCCGACCGAGGTTCTGCAGCACCGCGATCAGGTAGACGACCTGCGGGTCGTAGCCGGCCGGGCGCAGCGCTTGGGCGGTGTAGCCGGCGAGGCGCACTCTGGCGAGGGTCAGCTTCAATTGATCGGCCTGCGACGGCGACAGCGGCCCGGGCCAGGGCCGCAAGGTGTTGGCCGCCAGGCGCACGCCGTTGACACCGAGCAGGGCGATGATCCGCCGCAGCGTCAGCACCGGCCCGTTGCCGGCGACCTGGGTGTTTTGCACCTGTGCCGAATTGAGGGTACGCAACAGCTCGAGGCTCAGTGCCAGGTCTTCGAGCACTTGCTCGGCGATCTCGTCGGTCCGCTGGCCTTCCAGGCTGGTGAGCAGGCTGACCCGGGCGCCCAGGCCCGGCAATGCCGGCAGGTGGCCGACGGCAGCCAACCGGTCGAGCAGCACAGCGATCGGGCCGCCGCCATCGTGCGCGTCCGATGCCCGCCAGCCGGCGAGCGCGCCGAGCAGGGTGCGGGCCGCCTGGTAGCGCAGCCGATCCTGGCTGGCGGTGCAACGGTTGGCGATCGCCCGCAAGGCGTCGGGGATCGGTGTCGGCGTGGTCCAGGGCAGGCGCACCAGTTCGCGGCCGCCGGGCGACATCCTCGCCATCGCCAGCCGGGTGTCGGGCTGATCGAGCGGTGCCTGGCCGGTCAGCAGTCGGTGCAGCAGCAGACCGCAGGCCAGGACGTCGCGGGTGGCGGCTTCGCGGCGGCCACGGAGCAGCTGCGGGTCCATCGCCATCGCCCGATCGTTCCGGGGGTCACGGCCAGGCAGGTCGGCAGCGGGCGGGGACAGGCTGGCAGCGTCGCCGGCGGCGCCCAGGCCCATGACGCTGACCGCGCCATGGCTGTCGATGAGCAGGCTGTGCAGTTGCAGATCGCCGTGGGCCGAACCGGCTTCGTGGGCAAAGGCCAGGCCCTGAAGCGCATCGCCCAGCCAGCGGGCGATGTCGGCAGGTGCCGGATGCGGGTGGTCGGCGAACCATTCGGCCAGCGTCAGCCGTTGCTCGCGGGCGCTCGCGGTGAAGGGCCAGTGGTCCTGCACGCCGATCTCGAGCACCGGCGCCAAGTTCGGATGATCGAGCCGTGCCACCGGTCGAACGGCGTCGGACCAGCGGGTCAGCGCAGCGCCATCGTGCGGCTGCACGCGCGGCATCGTCAGCATCACCTCCTGTCGCTGGGTCGGATCGAAGGCGAGCCAGACCATGCTCGCGGCGCTCTTGCCCAGCAGGCGTCGCAGTTCGAAGCGACCGAAGGAACGGATCGCGGTCGCGGTCGCGACCGACGGCCGCGGTGGCACGTCGGCCAGGCGGGTGGCGGCGAAGGGTGCGTGGGCGGGCATGGCGGACGTTGCAGGTGCTGCCCTATTGAAACCGGCGCCAGCGCGACGAATGGGTCGAACAGCGGCTGCAAGTGAGCTTTTCTCGGTCGCAGGAAGTGCCGCTTGCGCCGCTTACCCAGCTTGCGGCGCTTGAACCGCCGGCGCCGCTCAGTCGACCTCGATCAACGCGCCGCTGCCGGTGATGAAGGCGCAACGCACCGGCAGGCCGGGTTGTGCCTGCTGGACGAGGCGTCGGTAGCGCCGCAGTTGTGCACGGTAGGCGGGCAGCTGCGCCGGGCTCTCGTTGAGCTTGTAGTCGAGGATCCACCAGACCGGCCCGCTGCCGTCGTCGAGTTGCACCAGCCGGTCGATTCGCAAGGTCTCGCCGGCATCGCTCAAGGGCACCTCGTTGCCGGCCCAGCGCAGCAAAGTGCCCGTGAAGAAGTGCCGGCACTCCGGGCTGTCGAGGATCCGGCCGGCGAGGCGGCCGACCTCCGGCGCCGACGTCACGCCGAACTCGGCGGCCGCCGCGCGCGCCAACGCGCCCGAGTCGACGGTGGCGGCAGCCGGCCCGGCCGCCCACTCCAGGAACCGATGGACCGCCAGGCCGAGGCGCCGGGCCTCGTCGCCCGAGGTGGTGGCGTGGCTGAACGCCGTCGGCGTCGCGGCTTGCGTCAGCCCCGGCGTCGGCGTGCGTCGCAGCGCTTCGGTGACCAGCAGGCGAGCCGGCGGCGGAACGGCCGCTGCCGCCGGAGGGTCCCCGGACTCGTGCAGTGGCACCTTGGGGGATGTTGCTGCCGCAGTCGGCCACGGCACCACCCGACTTTCGAGCCGTTGCCACCAGGACACGCCGCTCCGGTGCGGCGGCTCGGTGGCGCTGAAGATCAACCGCTCGCGCGCTCTCGTCATCGCGACGTAGAGGCCGTTCAGTTCCTCCCGGCGCCGCGCCTCGAGCTCGGTCGCCATCAGCGTCGAAAGCGCCGGCGTGCAGGCGCTCTCCGAGTAGACGAAGGCACATCGGCGCGGCGCCGCAGCCTCGACCGGCCATTCCACGAGCAACGTCGTCGTCTCCGCCTTCTTCGGCTGCGGGTCGGCATCCATGACGAAGACGACGCGCGCTTCGAGGCCCTTGGCGCCGTGCACGGTCAGCAGACGGACGGCGTCGGCCTGCCCCGGCGCCGCGACCTTCACGGCCCGCCGCTTCAACGCCCGGACGAAGTTGTAGGGCGTCGCGTAACGCGCGCCGTCGAGCGTCAGGGCCTGGCCGAGAACGGCGTCGATCGCGTCGATCGCCGCCAGACGCTGCTCCGGCGGCACGGTCGCGGCGACCCGGGCGTGCAGGTCGCCTTCATGGACGATGCGGTCGAGCAGGTCGTGGGGCGGCAAGCGGGCGGCGGCGAGCCGCCAGTCGCGCAGCAACCCGGCCGCGCGCTGCAGAGCCGGGCTCGGTTGGCTGCCGTCCATCAGGGCGCGCCACCAGTCGTCATGGACGGCCGAGCGCGCAAGCGCGAGCAGATCGTCGTCCGTCGCGCCGAACAGCGGGCTGCGCAAGGCCTGGGCCAACGACAGCCGGTGCCGTGGCGAGACGAGCACGTCGAGCACGGCGATCAGGTCCCGGGCTTCCGGCGCGACGACCAGTTCGAAGTCTTCGACCGCGGCATACGGCACATGGAGCCGTCGCAGGGCCTGGGCCACCAGCCGCAGCGACTCGCGCTTTCGGCTCAGGATGAGGATGTCGCGGGCGGCCAGCGCGGTCGTGGCATCGCCGGCGGTGTCGCCCGCGGGCTCGGCCAGCAGTGAGCGGACCCCTGCGGCGACGAGCGCCGCCTCGCGTTCCCTCAGCACCTCCTCGGGCGTGTGCCGCGGCACGGTCAGCGTGTCGCGCCAGATGCGCTCGGCCGCTGCGATGCCGAGCACCTTCGTGGCCCGCGGCGGTCGTGGCACGCGGGGGAAGGCCGATACCGCCTCGCCCTCGCTTGCGGCGACGCCCACCTCGGTGCTATGCGCCCGAAAGCCGTCGAACTCGCCGGCATCGGTCGCCTCCAGGAACACCGAGTTGATCGCCGCCAGCACCGCCGGGGCGTTGCGGCGGGTGTGGTCACAGGCGAGCACCCGCCCGTCCAGCGCGTCGACGACGAAGCGCTTGGCAGCGTCGAAGACGCGCGGTTCGGCGCGACGGAAACGGTAGATGCTCTGCTTCGGATCGCCGACGATGAAGACGCCGGGCGGCCGCCCGCCGCTGATGCCGCCCCCGGCGCCGCCGTAGCCGGAGAGCCAGGCGAGCAGCGCCTGCCATTGCAGGGGACTGGTGTCCTGGAATTCGTCGATCAGCAGGTGCCGGATCCGGCTGTCGAGCCGCTCCTGCACCCAGCCGGACATGGGGGTGTCGCGCAGCAGCGCCAGGCCGCAGGCTTCCAGGTCGGCCATGTCGGCGAGGCCGCGCAGCCGCTTGTAGGCGCGGTACTCGGCCAGCAGCACACGGGTCAGCCGCACCATGCGCAGGTGCTCGACGTGGGCATCCCATCGATGCACTTCGTCGGACAGCACCGCGAGCTCATCCTGCACCGCGGCGATCGCCTCGACCTTGCGCAGCTGTTTGCGCGGCGTGCCGTCTTTCGTGAAGCACAGCGCCCGAAGGCAGCGAAACAGGTTGCGGCCGTCCGCCTTGCTTTCGAGCGCCGCACCGAGGGCGGCAACGGCCTGATCCGCGGCCGTACCCCCGGCGTCCACGAGGAGCACGAGGCGCGCCGCGCGGGCCTGCCAGGACGCATCCAGCAGCACGTCGACCGGGTCGCCGCTGTCGGGCGGCCCGACCGGGGGAATGCTGCCCTCGAGCACCCCGGCCGAATCCGCCAGCTCCAGTTCGACACGCCGTTCGAGCGCCATCTCGAACCACTTGCGGGCCTGGCTGCGGCCGCGCATCGCGATCAGGGTGCGATGCTCCGCCAGCAGCTCCGGGGCCTGCAGCAGCGCCGCATGGAAGCGCCGGAAGACCGCCGGCCGGTGATCGTCCAGGCTCTCGATCAACTCCATGTCCGGTCGCAGGCCGAGCTCTTCGAGGAGCTCGAGCGGCGCTGCGCGCAGCAGTTGGGCGAACCAGGCGTGGAAGGTGCGGATTCCGACCGGACGGCCGGCCAGCAGCACCTTGGCCTGCAATTCGCCGAGCTGCGGGGCGAGGCGCTCCGCTTCCGGCGCCGTCAGGCCCCGCTCGATGAGCGCCTGGACCCGTGTCGCCTGCGACGCCGCCGGCGAGCCGAATGTCGCCAACCATTCGTCGAGCCGCTCGCGCATCTCGCCGGCCGCCTTGCGGGTGAAGGTGATCGCCAGGATTTCCTGTGGCTCCGCGCCGTCGAGCAGCGCCCGCAACACGCGCGACACCAGCATCCAGGTCTTGCCGGCGCCGGCACAGGCTTCGACGACACAGCTGCGCCGCGGATCGCAGGCGATCGCGTAGAAGTCGGCGCGGCCGACAGGCCGGCCGTCGGCGCGATAGGCCGGACGGCTCAAGCGACGACCCCGCCCGCGACAGCGGCCGACCAGTGATCGCGACGGCAGATGCCACGGGCCGCGCAGAAGTCGCAGGCCGCACCGGCCCCGAGCGCGGGCAGGCCGACGCCTGCGCGGATCCGGGCGAGGTCGTGGGCCAGCCCACGCAGCAGGCCGACGGCACTGACGCCGACCTCCGGGTGCTCGACCGTGTCGATGTGGTGCGTGCCGTCGAGCGCCACGTAGCTCGCCTTCAGCCGGGTGCCGGTCGGCATCACCAGGGCCGCGTAGAAGGCGAGCTGGGTGTCCTCGAGCGGCTCCGCGACCTTGGCCTTGAAGCCCTCTGCCCGACCGGTCTTGTAGTCGATCAGCTCGGTGCACGGCTCGGTGGCGTGGTCATCGGCGGTCGCCGGATCATCGCCCGATGCGCTGCCGGGGCGTGGTCGGCGAATGTCGATGCGGTCGATGAAGCCGCGCAGGATCACGCCGCCCAGGCCCTCCGGCGCCACCAGCCGTTCGATCTCGCCGCCCGACCACTGCCAGCCGGCGCGGTCGCGTTCGTGCAACCAGCTGATATAGCGTGGAGCGAAGCTGGCGAACGACGCCGCGAACGGCACGAAATCCTCGCTGGCGATGCCCTGGTCGACGAGGCCCGCTTCGGCGATGGCGAACAGCCGCCGGGTTTCGTCGCTTGCGCCCGCCGGCGCACCGCGCTCGGCGTGGAACTCGAACAGCACCGCGTGCAGCCAGTTGCCGTAGTCGCGCTTCTCGACCTCGCCGTCGAGCTCCTGTTCCTCGCCGAGGCGGAGAAGGTTGAGGGCGAAGAAGCGATACGGACAGGCACGAAGCGCTTCGCATGCACTGGCCGACAAGCGCTCGGGCAAGCGATCGGCGGCCGGCGGCGCACTCGCCCGGATCGGCGTCGCCGCCACCAGCCGTGCGACCCGCGGATCTTGCCAGGGGGCGAATGTCGACCCGTTGCCGGCGAGGGCCAGCGCCAGGCGCGCCAGCCAGGGGCTCTGCGCCATCGGCTCGGCGCCGTCGACGCGGCGACGGAAGAAGGCGATGCGCGGCGCCCGCAGCAACTGGGCGAAAGCGGCGAACTCAGCGTCGCGTCGGGCGGCGCGGCCGGCGATGCCGAGCGCCGCGGCCTGGGCATCGCCGACCAGCCCGTCGCCGGTTTCGACGCCGCCCAGGTGCTGGTCGTCCGCCCCGGGGAAGACGATGGCGGCGAACGGTCGCAACATCGCCCGGGCGAGCGGTGTCACCACCACCTCGGGCGTCGAATCGGCCGGCAGGGTGGGCGCGAAGCTCGCCTGCTCGAGGACGCGGTCGACCCAGTCGGTGAAGCCGGCAAGGCTCATCGCCAGGCCGTTCGCCGCCGACGACCAGGCGCTCGCACCCTGCCACTGCTCCGGCAGCAGCCGCAGTGAGGCCACGACCTGGCGACCGGCATCGTCGGCGAGCAGCGTCGACCAGGCGCCACAAGCGATCAGGGCCTCGCGGAGCTCGCGGGTCCAGTCGGGCAACGGCCGCTGCCCGCTGCCGGCGAGACGGCCCAGCACGGCCGAGGCTGCCGACCAGAACGTCGTGCGGCGTGCCGTCGAGAATGCGACCGGGTAGACCGAAGGTGCCGGCGGATGTGCGGGCGACGCGCTGTCAGCCTCTGGCGCCGCTTCGCCGGCGAGCGCCGCATCGACCGCGCCCACCCGCGTCAGCGAGCGGTGCCGCAACCAGGCCTCGAAGGCATCGAGCGACGCGGTAAAGGCGCTGTCCGGTTGCGGAATCGCCTTCAACCAGTCGAGCACGGCGTCGCTGGCCGCATCGGGCCGGGCGGCCCGCAACAGCGCCATGACGAGCGCGGCGGCGCGTGTCGTCGACAGTTTCCAGCCGGTCTCGTCGTGGATCACGACGCGGTCGCGTTCCAGCAGTGCCCTGATCCTGCGGACCAGGAGCCGGTCCTGGGCGATCAGGGCGACCGGTGCCTCGCCCTGTCGCAAGTGCTCGATGACCTGGGCCGCCGCCGACTGCGCCTCCTGCTCGAAGCTGTCGCAGACCGCGAGCATCGGTACGGCAGCGCCGGTCGGCCATCGACCGACGAGCAGCGGCAAGCCGGCATCGGCATCGAGCCACAGCGCCGGCAGGGTCGATGTGGCCAGCAACTGGCGGGTGAACGGGTCCTCGCCGCCGGCCTGCACGGCCACCCAGGCGGCGGGTCGCAACGCGAACAGCCGATCGGTCGCCGGCGGCGGCGCCAGGCTCGCCCACTCCAGCGCGACCAGTGCCAGCAAGCGTTCGGTCGCGCCCGGCCCGGCGAGCGGCGTCATCAGTGCGCGGGCCTCGGCCCAGTGCGATGACCGCGCCGCCGGCGGCAACGCCTGGGCGGCGCCGAGCAGCGCATGCGCCGTCTGGACGACCGACGCCACGGCCCGCTCGAAGCCTTGCGGATCGCGCCGCAGCCAGGCCTGGCCCCAGGGCCGGGAGCGCAGCAGCTGTGCCGCCACCAGGTGATCGAACGTCGGGTCGAAGCTGATCTGCCCAGGTTCCGGCTCGGCCGGCGGGCCGAGCGTCGCGCTGAGCGTACGGGTCGTCTCGATGCGCGGCAGCCAGATCCCGCGGCTACCGAACGCCCGGCGCCCGAGCGGTAGCAGCTGAGCGAACGG
>CAXTDH010000134.1:0-7783 GCA_964242405.1 uncultured Rhizobacter sp.
CATCAGCGAGGCGTTCTCGACCGGATCCCAGAACCACCAGCCGCCCCAGCCGAGCACGTAGTAGGCCCAGAAGCTGCCCAGCGCAATGCCGCAGGTCAGGAACGACCAGGCGACGAGCGTCCACGGCCGGGACCAGCGCGCCCAGGCGGTGTCGAGCCGGCCCGCCAGCAACGCGGCGATCGCGAAGGCGAAGGCGACGACGAAGCCGACGTAGCCCATGTAGAGCATCGGCGGATGGATGACCATGCCCGGGTCCTGGAGCAGCGGCGTCAGGTCTTGCCCGTCGAGCGCACCCGGCAGCAGCCGCTGGAACGGGTTGGACGTGAGCAGCGTGAACAGCAGGAAACCGGTGCTGACGAGGCCCATCACGCCCAGAATGCGGGCGAGGGTGAGCGCATCGAGCGACTTCGAGAAGGTGGCGACCGCCGCCGTCCAGCCGGCCAGGATCAGCACCCAGAGCAGGATCGAGCCTTCATGGCCGCCCCAGACGGCCGTGAACCGGTACACCAGTGGCAGCGTCGAATTGGAGTGCTCGGCGACATAGCGCACCGAGAAGTCGTTGCTGGTGAACGCATGGGTGAGCGCCGCGTAGGCCAGGATGACGAACAGCAACTGGCCGAACGCCGCCGGCCGGGCGAGGGCGACCCAGGCGGCACGGCCACGGGCCACGCCCGCGAGCGGGATCACGCCCTGGACGAGCGCCAGCGCCAGCGCCAGGATGAGGGCGAAGTGCCCGAGTTCGACGATCATGGGGCGTCTGCCTTCAGGCTCGGCATGGAGGTTTCCGTACCCACCGCTCCCGGGCGGGCATCGGCCAGCGCCTTTTTCGCCTCGGGCGGCATGTAGTTCTCGTCGTGCTTGGCGAGCACCTGGTCGGCATGAAAGACGCCGTCGGCGCCCAGCCGGCCCTGCGCGACCACCCCTTTGCCCTCGCTGAACAGATCCGGCAACAGGCCGGTATAGACGACCGGGACGGTGCGCGCCAGATCGGTCACGACGAAGCGCACCGTCAGGTCGCTGGCCGCCCGCTGCAGGCTGCCGGCCACCACCAGGCCGCCGAGGCGAAAGCTCCGGTCGTGCGGCGCTTCCTTGGCGGCGATCTGCGACGGGCTGAAGAAGAACACCAGGTTGCTGCGAAAGGCGTTCAGCACCAGCCCGGTGGCGACGGCGAGCGCCGCCACGCCGGCGACGATCGCCCAGCCACGGCGTGCCCGCGCCTTCATGCCGCCTGCTCCGCGAGTGCCGTCTGCTGCTCGTCGTCGTCGGCGAAGCGGCGCAGCGCCCGACGCCGTGCGCGCAGCCCGAGCAGCTCGCCGACGATCACGGCCGCGGTCAGCCCGAACGATCCCCAGACATACCCGCCGTAGCCGCCCATCGCCAGAAAGGCGCCCACGTTATCGAATGAATAGTTCATGCAGATTCCAGTTCGCGCTGCGCCCAGGCGGCGTGCCGTTCGCGCTCCAGCACCGCCACGCGCAGCCGGGCCAGGCTCGCGGCGATGCAGTAGGCCCAGAAGGCAAGTGCCATCAGCAGCAGGCCGAGCAGCATCGGCGCGGCCATGCTCGGCGCCTTCGAGAAGCTGATAGATGCGCCCTGGTGCAGCGTGTTCCACCACTTGACGGAAAAATAGATGATCGGCACGTTGACCACACCGACCAGCGCCAGCAGCGCCGCGGCGCGGTCGGCGCGCTGCGGTTCGGCGATCGCCGAATGCAGCGACAGCACGCCGACGTAGAGGAAGAGGAGGATCAGCTCCGAGGTGAGCCGCGCGTCCCAGACCCACCAGGCGCCCCAGGTCGGCTTGCCCCAGAGCGCGCCGGTGGCGAGCGCCAGCGCGGTCATCCAGGCGCCGGTCGGCAGCAGCGCCTGCGCCATCAGGTGCGCCAGCCGGGCGTTGAACGCCAGGCCGATCGCCGACCAGAAACCGACCGCCAGGTAGATCACCATCGACATCCAGGCCGCCGGCACGTGGACGAAGATGATCCGGTAGGCGTCGCCCTGCTGCCGGTCGGTCGGGGCGATGACCAGGCCGACGACCAGGCCGGCCAGGGCCAGCACTGCGGCCAGCGTGCCGAACCAGGGAATCAGCCGGCCGGCGAGCGGGTAGAAGCGCTGCGGTGCCGCGAAGTGCGACCAGCGGAATGACGGGCGGGGTGTTCGCGTCGTGGGCAACGGCGAGGTGGTGGACATGTCGATCATTCCAGGGCGATGCGCAAAGCGGCAGACGCGGCCAACGGCGCCAGCACGAGCGCCAGCGCTAGCATCGCCCCGAGCAGCGAGAAGTACGCCCCCGCATTTTGCCCTGCGTCGCCGGCCGTGACCGCGCCGGCGCCGAAGATCAGCACCGGCACGACCAGCGGCAACACCAGCAGCGACAGCAGCAGCGCCGCACCGCGCACGCCGACGGTCAGTGCCGCGCCGATGCCACCGACCAGGCTGAGCAGCGGCGTGCCGACCAGCAGGCTCGCCGCGAGCAGGGCCGTCGCCTCGGCGGACAGCCCGAACTGCAGCGCCAGCACGGGCGAGATCAGCGCCAGCAGCAGGCCACTCGTCAACCAGTGCGCCGCCATCTTGCCGAGCACCAGCAGTGGCAACGGCGAGGCGGCCAGCAGCAGTTGTTCCAGGTCGGCGTCGGCCAGGTCGTCGGCGAAGAGCCGCGGCAGCGACAACATCGACGCGAGCAAGGCCGCGACCCAGACGACGCCGGGCGCGAGCTGCCGCAGCAGCCCGGGCTCTGGGCCGATGGCGAGCGGGAAGAGGCTGACCACGATCACGAAGAACAGCATCGCGCCGGCCAGGTCGCTGCGGCGGCGCAACGCCACCTGGAGGTCGCGCAAGAAGACGAAGCGCAAGCCGTCCAGCAGCCGGGGTGCCGGTGCGGACGTCGGCTTCGGCCGAGCAGCGTCGTCAGCGGGCGGTGCGAGCACGGCGTTCATGCGCGGGCTGCGGTGACAGCGGACGAGACCGCGCTCAAGTCGATCGTCACCTGCGGAACCCGGGCTTGCGGGCCGCCTCGTTCGTGGCTCGTCAGGACGACCACCCCCCCGCGGTCCAGCTGCGCCCCGATCAACGCCTGGACCCAGCCGCAGGCCGTGTCGTCGAGGGCGCTGAACGGTTCGTCGAGCACCCAGAGGGCGGCGCTCGGGTCGAGCGCCAGGCGTGCCAGGCCCGCGCGCTTGCGCTGGCCTTGCGACAAGAGCCGGGCGGAAAGCCGTTCCTTGCCGCGAAGGCCGGCTCCAGCCAATGCACGACGGGCCTCGCCGCTGCCGCAGGGCAGCCCGCCGAGGCGGGCGGACGCCTGGAGATTCTCGAGCGCCGTGAGCTCGTCCTTCAGCGCCGGCGAATGGCCGAGGTAGACGAGTTGCGCGTTCAACGTGTCGGGCTGGCGAGCGGTCGACCGGCCACGCCAGCGAATCTCGCCTTCGCACGGCACCGCCAGGCCGCAAATCATCCGCAGCAGGCTGGTCTTGCCGGCACCGTTGGCGCCCTGCACCCAAAGCAGCTGCCCGGACTGGACGCTCGCCTGGACGCCATGGAACAGCAGCCGCTCGCCCCGTCGACACGCGACATCGTGCAAATCGAGCAGCACCGTCATGAGCGCGTCCCGGTGAGACCGCCCAACGCGACACAACGAGAACGGTACGAGGCGTGCATACGGCAAATGAGGTCGATCAAGGCGTCGGCACGAACAGACCGAAGCAAGTCAAAACAAGAGCGGTTCACCTGTTGTCAATTTTACCTGACACTCTTAGCATCGCAATATGTTGACACCCGAAACCGCAGAATCGCCTACGCGTCCATCAGCGGGTAGCCCGACCGACGCCCGACCTCATGCGATCGTCATCGGCAGCGGCTTCGGCGGCCTCGCAGCTGCCGTGCGCCTGGGGGCCCGAGGCTACCGCGTGACGGTACTCGAGAAGCTCGAGCAAGCGGGCGGTAGGGCCTGCGTCCACCGCCAGGACGGGTTCACCTTCGACGCCGGGCCGACCGTCATCACCGCGCCTTTCCTGTTCGAGGAACTCTGGGCGCTCTGCGGCAAGCGCCTGGCCGACGACGTCGACCTGCGGCCGGTGGCGCCCTTCTACCGCATCCGATTCGACGACGGCGAGTGCTTCGACTACAGCGGCGACGCCGCGGCGATGCGCGCCGAGGTCGCCCGCCTCGCGCCCGCCGAAGTCGCCGGCTACGAGCGCTTCCTCGCCGCCAGCGAGGCGATCTACAAGGTCGGCTTCGAGCAGCTGGGTGACAAGTCGTTCGCCTCCTGGACCGACATGGCCCGGGTGCTGCCCGAACTGCTCAAGCTCGAGGGCTACCGCACCGTCTATTCGCTCGCCTGCAGGCACGTCGCCGACCCGCGGCTGCGGGTGGTGTTGACGTTCCAGTCGCTGCTGGTCGGCGGCAACCCGTTCGCGACCACGTCGGTGTATTGCCTGATCGCTTTTCTGGAACGGCGCTGGGGGGTGCACTTTCCGATGGGCGGCACCGGCAAGCTGGTCAGCGGGCTGGTCGACCTCATCGAAGGGCAGGGCGGGGCGGTTCGGTGTGGCTGCGGCGTGGCGCGGATCAACGTCGCCGACGGCGCGGCCATCGGCGTCCGGCTGGAGGACGGCAGCGACCTGCCGGCCGACGTCGTCGTCTCCAACGCCGATTCCGCCTGGACCTACAAGCACCTGGTCGCTCCGGAACACCGGCACCGCTGGACCGACCGGCGCATCGAGCGGGCGCGTTATTCGATGAGCCTCTTCGTCTGGTACTTCGGCACCCGCCGACGCTACCCGGAAGTGGCGCACCACACCATCGCCCTCGGGCCTCGATACCGCGAGCTGCTGACCGACATCTTCGACCGCAAGCTGCTGGCCGAGGATTTCAGCCTCTACCTGCACCGGCCGACCGCCACCGACCCATCGCTCGCGCCGCCGGGTTGCGACGCCTTCTACGTGCTCTCGCCGGTACCGCACCTGCAGAGCGGCGTCGACTGGCGGGCGCAGGCGGAGCCGTACCGGCAGGCCATCGAGGCGCGTCTGTCGGCGACCTTGCTGCCCGGGCTGGCCGACGAGATCGTCACCTCCCGGCTGCTGACGCCGCAGGATTTCCAGGACCGGTTGTCGTCGTTCCGCGGCGCCGCGTTCTCGCTGGAGCCGGTGCTCACGCAGAGTGCCTGGTTTCGTCCGCACAACCGCAGCGAGGAGCTCGCGCGGTTGTACCTCGTCGGTGCCGGGACCCATCCCGGGGCCGGATTGCCCGGGGTGCTGTCCTCGGCCCGTGTACTCGATTCGGTGGTGCCTCATGGAGATGTCCTTGCCCGTTCCCGTCCGCCCGTTCGAGGCGGCCTCGGCGTCGCTGCCGGCTAAAACGGACCGCCGCGCCGACGAGGCCGCCGATCTGGCGGCCTGCCGGGTGGCGCTGCGCAACGGCTCGCGCACCTTTCTCGCCGCCTCCTTTTTGCTGCCGCGCCGCGTCCATCAGCCGGCCGCCGCGCTCTACGCCTTTTGCCGGCTCGCCGACGACGCGATCGACGGCCCGGGCGGACGGGCCGACGCGCTGCTGCAGCTGCGCCGCCGGATCGCCGCAGCCTATGCCGGGCAGCCGCACGCCGCGGCCGCCGACCGGGCGCTCGCGGTGGTCGTCGCTCGGCACCGGATCCCGGTCGTCTGCTTCGACGCGCTGCTCGAAGGCTTCGAATGGGACCTTGCCGGGCGCCGCTACGACACGCTCGACGAATTGCAGGCCTATGCCGCGCGGGTCGCCGGCAGCGTCGGCGCGATGATGGCGCTGCTCATGGGCGTGCGCTCCGAGGAAGGCCTGGCCCGCGCTTGCGACCTCGGTGTCGCGATGCAGCTGTCCAACATCGCCCGGGATGTCGGCGAAGACGCCCGGATGGGCCGGCTCTACCTGCCGCGCGACTGGTTGCTCGAGGCCGGCATCGACCCCGACGCCTGGCTGGCCGCGCCGGTATTCGGACCGGCGCTCGCCTCGGTCGTCCGGCGCCTGCTCGCAGCCGCCGATGCGCTCTACGATCAGGTCGACGCCGGCGTCGCCCGGTTGCCGCTCGGTTGCCGCCCCGGCATCAACGCCGCGCGCTTCCTGTATGCCGAGATCGGCCGCGAAGTCGCCCGCCGCGGCCATGATTCGGTGACGCGGCGGGCGCGGGTGCCGGGTTGGCGCAAGGCCTGGCTGCTCGGCCGGGCGGTGTGCACGCTGGCACCGTCGAGCGCGGCCCTGCGCGTGCCGGTGCTGCCGGCGAATCGATTCCTGGTCGACGCCGGCGCAGTGGCTCCTTCGAGCGCCTCGCCCGGCCTGTCGTCCGGCGCGCCGGTGCCGGGCGCTTCCGCCGACGCCGGGCTGACGCCGCGCAGCATCGCCGCCAAGCTGCTCTGGACGGCGGAGCTGTTCGCCCGGCTCGAACAGCGCGAGCGCCTGGCGGTCGGCCGGCCGCTGCACCGCACCGGATGACCTCCGGCCTGATCGTCTCGCTCGAGCTGCTCGGCGTGCTCGGGGTGGTGCTCGGGCTGGCGGGCTGGGAACTCTGGCGGCTGCGGCGCGACCGACGAGCAGCGGAACAGCCGCTCGACAACGGTCGCCGGGCAGGCGACGCCTCGCCGCCCCGCGACTGAGGTTATCCCCCGGCCGGGGATTTCAGCCAGCGACGCGTGGCATCCGGAACGGCAGCATCGCCTGCACCCACGGCGCGGCGAAGCGGTCGAGCGACAGGCTCTCGTGCAGGGCGGTCACGGCCTCGCCACCCCAGGTCGCGCCGACCAGCGACCTGGCGTAGAAAGGCGCGTCGGTCAGCGTCTGCAACAGCCGCGGCGGCGCGCCTCGCTGGCTGCGGGTGACGCGGGGCACGCCCCAGCGGCTGCTCGGCAATGGCGTCGCGGCGGGTGCGTCTACGCTTTCGACCCGGCCGGCGCGGGCGTCGAACAGCAGGCCGATCTCCTGCAGCCCGGCAGCGCCGCGGCGTTCGGCGTCGTAGAGCACGGCGCTGCGCTGGCCGGGCAGGGGTGCGCGTGACCAGTGCCAGCGCGAGAACGTCTGCTCGAGCGGACCGTCGCCGCGGTTGCAGTCGAGGTAGCCGTCGCCGGACCAGCGCAGGTCGGGCTGGTCGAAGGTAGCCTCGACCCGCGCCACGGGGGCGATCGGGCACCAGCGGTGATCGACCTCGGTCGCGAGCGGATACGGCTCGTCGAAGCGGTGCACCGGCTGCACCCGGACGCTGCCGCGCAGGCGTGACGGCAGCGGGAAAGTCCATTCATCGATGTCGATGCGCAGCTCGTCGCCTGCCCAGCGCAGGCCGCTCGGGCCGATGCGCAAGGTCGTGGCGCTGCGCTTTACCTGGCTGCGGCCGCGCTCGGTCATCGCCCAGCGGCCGGCACCCTGGCCGTAGAGCACGACGTTGAGGGTGCAGTGGTCGAGCGGGTCGGCAACCTTGCCCGGGCCGCGCCGACGGGCCCAGGCGTAGTAGGGCGAGAAAACGCTGCCGATGAAGGCGATGATGGTCAGGCCGTGCCGGCCGTCGTCGCTGAGCGCGTCCACGTACCACCACACGTAGCCGCCGGGAGGGACCGGGGCGTCGAAATTCATCATCGCCACGCCTTCGCTGCCGAATGGGGCTGGGCGCGCAGCGCTCCCCGGGCCGTCAGGTCTTGCAGCACACCGCGGGCGGCCTGATGACCCGAAAGCGCCGCCATCGGCAGGCCGGGCCCGGGGTGGACGGAGCCGCCCGCGAGGTACAGGCCGCCCAGGCGGCTGCGGGCGCCCTGCCGGCTGAACGACGCCTTCCAGC